>CALRZA010000176.1:0-5067 GCA_943372535.1 Auritidibacter sp. Marseille-P8566 | reverse complement strand
GTGCACGAGCATTATCAAGCCGGCCGCCCTGACGCCGCTCACCACCCTCTACTTCGCCAAGCTGCTCGAAGACGCGGGCCTGCCGAAGGGCGTGGTCAACGTGCTCACCACGTCGTCGAGCCGGGCCATCAGCGACCCGATCATCGCCGACCCGCGTCTGCGCAAGCTGAGCTTCACGGGGTCGACCGGCGTCGGCCAGCAGCTCATGAAGCAGGCCTCCGAGGGCGTGCTGCGCACGTCGATGGAGCTCGGTGGCAACGCCCCGTTCGTCGTCTTCGAGGATGCCGACCTCGACAAGGCGGTCGACGGTGCGATGCTCGCGAAGTTCCGCAACATCGGTCAGGCGTGCACCGCGGCCAACCGCTTCATCGTGCACGAGTCGATCGCGGCCGAGTTCGCTCGTCGGGTCACCGAGCGTGTCACCGCGTTCCCGATCGGGCGCGGCACCGAGACCGGCGTCGTGATCGGTCCGCTGATCGACGACGACGCGGTCGACAAGGCCGATGCGCTCGTGCAGGACGCGGTCGCGAAGGGCGCGAGCATCCTCACCGGGGGCAAGCGCGTCGAGCGCGAGGGCAGCTTCTACGAGCCGACCGTCATCACCGACGTCGCGCCCGGCAGCGAGATCCTGCGCGAGGAGATCTTCGGGCCGGTGCTCTCGATCACGACCTTCACCGACGAGGCGGATGCCGTGGCCAAGGCCAATGACACCGAGTACGGTCTCGTGAGCTACGTCTTCACGAAGGACCTCGCCCGCGGACAGCGCCTCATCGAGTCGCTGCACACGGGCATGATGGGCCTCAACGTCGGCGTCGTCTCCAACGCGGCGGCACCCTTCGGCGGCATGAAGCAGTCGGGAGTGGGGCGCGAGGGCGGATTCGAGGGCATCCACGAGTACCTCGAGACCAAGTACGTGCTGACGCCCAACCCGTTTGCGTGATGCGCGCGCTGGAGCTGGGAGCGAAGGCCATTTCTGGCCTTCGCCGCGACGCCAGCGCCGACGGCCGTCCCGGTCGTCGGGACACGACGAAACCCACGACCGGCTACACCCCGATCGTCAGCGACGCGACGTAGCCGGCGCTCGCCGACCCCGACATCGTCGCGAGCTGGTACAGCCCGCCGTCTTCACTGAACACCATGTCTGAGCTCAGGCTGGTGCGCGTGAGGTTGCTGGCGCTGGGCCCGTAGGTGCCCGACGCGTAGACGGCGTCGCAGGCCTCCTGCGGCAGGGCGATCTGCGACGTCTTGACGATCGGGCCGGAGGCGACGGCGGTGGCGACATCCCCGTAGACCTCGAAGTGGATGTGCGGCCACCGCCCGTCGTAGCAGCCCGGGAAGATCGAGGTGAAGACGGCCGTGCCGGTGGCGTCGGTCTCCTGCACCCCGCGCAGGTAGTTCTCGCCCTCGAGTCCCGAGCTGTAGAGCGAGTAGCCGCCGGTCGCCGTGCAGTGCCAGAGGTAGACGGCGTAACCGACGAGGGCGGCGCCGGTCGCGGCATCCCGAACGGTCAGTCTGATCTCGAGGGGCGTGCCCGCCGCGGTGGTCGTCGACGAGCCGAAGCTCGAGCGGATGTCGCGGCGCACGATGCCCGAGTCGTCGAGCACGTTGATGCCGTTGGAGCCGTCGCCCGGGTAGGGCCCGGCGGTTTCGTCGGGCACCTCGGTGACGGGTCCGCTCGCGGCCGCGGTGGCGGTCGGCGTGGGGGTCGCTGTCGCCGTGGGGCTCGCCGTCGGCACCGCGACGGTCTGCGGGCTGCACGCCGCGAGCAGGGTGGTCACTGCGACGCCGCCGAAGAGTCCGAGCGCCACGCGGCGATCGACCAGGGTGCGGACGTCGTAGACGAGCCCGCGATCCTCCTCGTCGATCACCTCGCCGTCAGCGGTGCGCCAGTCGGCGGAGGGGTCGCGGTCAGGGCTGCGGGTCTCGGCGGGTCGGGTCTCGGCGGGTCGGGTCATGTCGGCTCCAGTAGTCTTCGGTGCGGTAGGTGAGACTATTCGAGCGGACGTACTCAGTGTGTCGCTGTGGAGAGGCTAAGGACCAGCTATGAGTGCGGTGATCGAGATCACATCCCTCGGCGACCCGCGCCTCACCGACTACTCCCACCAGACCGACGTCGCGCTGCGCAAGGCGCAGGGCACCGAGCACGGACTCTACCTCGCCGAGTCGGCTCTGGTGCTCGAGCGCGCCCTCCGGGCCGGGCACCGACCGCGCTCGGTGCTCGCGCTCGGCGGCACGGTCGACGAGGCCCGCGCGCTCGTCGGCGATGACGTGCCGATCTTCTCCGGGCCGGGGGAGCTGCTCGCCGAGCTCACCGGCTACGTGCTGCACCGGGGGCTGATCGCGGCGATGCACCGTCCGGCGCTGCCCACGGTCGAGTCGCTGCTGCGGGATGCCCGGCGCGTGGTCATCCTCGAGAACGTCGCCGACCCCACCAACGTCGGTGCCATCTTCCGCTCGGTCGCCGGGATCGGGGCGGATGCCGTGCTCGTGACCCCGCGGTGCTCCGACCCGTTCTACCGCCGGGCCATCCGCGTCTCGATGGGCACGGTTCTGCAGGTGCCGTGGACGCGCCTCGGCGACTGGACGACCGCGCGCCAGCAGCTCGCTGGCTTCCACATCGCGGCGCTGGCGCTGACCCCGGATGCCGTGTCGTTGCGCACCTTCGCGGCCGACGCTCCGGAGCGGGTCGCCCTGGTGCTCGGCGCCGAGGGGGAGGGCCTGACGCCCGAGGCGCTCGCGGCTGCCGACACGATCGTGCAGATCCCGATGGCGCACGGCATCGACTCGCTCAACGTCGCCGCGACGGCCGCCGTGGCGATGTATGCGCTGGCTCGCTAACGGGCGAAGGCCATTTCCGGCCTTCGCGCGAGACAGCGCCGACGGCCGTCCCGGCCGGAGGGCCTAGCTACACCAGCAGCTGGTGCTTCGCGAGGTCCTTGTAGAGCGGGGTCGACTTCACGAGCTCCGAGTGGGTGCCCACGCCGACGACCTTGCCGTGGTCGAGCACCACGATCTGGTCGCTGTCGACGACCGTCGAGAGCCGGTGCGCGATGACGATGAGGGTGCGGTTCTGGGCCACGGCGTCGATCGCCTCGCGCAGCATCTGCTCGTTGAGTCCGTCGAGGCTCGAGGTCGACTCGTCGAGCAGCAGGATGGGCGGGGCCGCGAGCAGCGTGCGCGCGATCGCGAGACGCTGGCGCTCGCCGCCTGAGAGCATCACGCCGTCTTCGCCGACCGGGGCATCCAGCCCCAGCTCGTTGCGCTCAAGCACCTCGGTGAGGTTCACCGCCCGCAGCACGTCGACGCACTGCTCGTCGGTCGCGTCCGGGGTGGCGAGCCGCAGGTTCTCGCGGATCGTGCCGGCGAGCACCGGCGCATCCTGCTCCACGTAGCCGATCTGCGAGCGCAGGTCGGTGCGATCGAGAGCGCGGATGTCGAGTCCGCCGAGGCGCACGACGCCGGCCGTCGGGTCGTAGAAGCGCTCGATGAGCGCGAGGATCGTGCTCTTGCCGGCGCCCGACGGCCCGACGAGGGCGGTGCGCTTGCCACGCTCGGCGGAGAACGACACCCCGCGCAGCACCGTACGGTCGGTCGTGCCCTCCGGGTCGCCCTCGCGGATCGACCCCTCCTCGCGGATCGAGCCTGTCGAGATCTCACCGACGGAGATCGACCCCGTCGCGATCTTGCCGCCCAAGTGCTCCCCCTCGACGAGCTCCGCGACCTCGTGCTCCACCTGCTCGAGCACCGTTCCCTCGGGGTAGCTGAACTCGACGTTCTCGAAGGTGATGGCGGCATCCGTCTCGATGGCGGCCGCGGGCACGATCTCGGCGTCGCCGTCGGTCTCGCTCGGCAGGTTGACGATCTCCTGGATGCGGCCGAGCGCACCGAGCGCCTGGTTCACCGAGTTGATGGCGCCGAAGGCCTGGCCCAGCGGCATGATCATCATGAACAGGAACAGGATGAACGACACGAGGCTCGCGACCGTGATCGCCTCGCTCGCGACGCGGAAGCCGCCGACGCCGAGCACGACGAGCAGGGCGACCTGCAGCGCGATCCCCGAGATCGGCACGACGAGGGCCGAGATCTTCGCGACCTGGATGCCCATGCGCCACGCGCCCTCGGCATCCTTCTCGACCGCCGCGATCTCGCGGTCGGTGGCATTGGACGCCCGCACCGTGCGCACGGCGCTCAGGGAGCGCTCGACCGACGCGGCGAGGTCGCCGACCTTCTCCTGCTGCTTGCGGCTGGCGACGCGGATGCGGCCCGACAGGGTCACGACCGTGACCACGGCGATCGCGATCACCAGCAGCGTGAGTCCGAGCAGGATCGGATCGATGATGAGCATCGCGATGAGCGCGCCGACGAAGACGAGGGAGCCGCCGACGGCATCCACGAGGCCCTGGGTGATGACCGCGTAAAGAAGCGTGGTGTCGGAGCCGACCCGCGAGACCAGGTCGCCGGTGCGGCGGGTGTCGAACTCGCTGATCGGCAGGCGCAGCATGCGCCGCACGAGCTGGCGGCGGGCGCTGAGCACGACGGAAGTGCCGGTGCGCTGCAGCAGGTAGTGCTGGAAGCCGCTGAGCACAGCGGAGGCCACGACGAGCCCGACGAGGATCCAGACGAGGGAGCCGAGCGGGTCGCCGGCCTGCACGACCGTGATGACCTGGCTGACGAGCACGGGCTGGGCGAGCGAGGCGCCCGCCGCGAGGATGCTGAGCGCGATGACGACGCCGAGGATGCGGCGGTGCTCCGCGAGATACGGCCAGAGCTGGCTGAGCTTGGCCCGCGGCCCCGTGTCGGGCGTGCGGGCGAAGCGGGATCGGCGTGGGGGCGCAGAGAAAGTCATGGTGCTTCCAGTCTGGTTCACCGTGCGAGCGAGGATGTACTCCCAGGGTCGTGTTTCGCTGAGGGCGTGCGCCTCCCGCTGATCGAGTAAGCCGAAGGCCGTATCGACATCACTGTCGGGGGTTCCGGGTCTTGTCGGCGGGAGACTCTGGCGGATCAGGACGTTGTCTCGACGTCTAGACATCGTCCGCATCCGCCAGAGTGTTTGCAGCGCCACTCCTC
>CALRZA010000175.1:0-5072 GCA_943372535.1 Auritidibacter sp. Marseille-P8566 | reverse complement strand
TGAGGTCTCGACCAGCTCGACCTGCCTAGGCGAGCAACTGCGCGCGCACGATCGGCATGATCGCCGCGAACGCCCGCTGCCGATGGCTGATCGCGTTCTTCTCGTCGGGGGTGAGCTCGGCCGAGCTGACGTCGAGCCCGTCCGGCCGGAAGATCGGGTCGTAGCCGAAGCCGTTCGGACCGGCGGGGGCGAGCAGCACCGACCCCGGCCAGACGCCGAGCTCGCCGTGCTCGAACGACACCGGCACGGGCCCGTCCGGTCCCGCGGAGCCGACCGGCGGTGGCACGACGAAGGCCGCGGCACACAGGAACTGCGCGGTGCGATCGCTCGCGTCGCCGAGGGTGGCGAGCAGGTGGGCGACGTTGTCGGCATCCACGCGCGTGCCGGCATAGCGCGCCGAGTGGATGCCCGGAGCCCCGCCGAGCGCATCGACGCTGATGCCCGAGTCATCGGCGAGCGCCGGAAGCCCCGTGTGCGCCGCCGCCGCGCGCGCCTTGATGAGCGCGTTCGCCTCGAAGGTGTCGCCATCCTCCACCGGCTCGGGGCCGTCGTAGCCGATCAGCTCGATGCCCTCGAGGGCCGGCCCGAGGATGCGGCGCAGCTCGTCGACCTTGTGGGCGTTGTGGGTGGCGAGGACGACCTGCACCATCAGGCGCCCAGCGCCGCGACCTGCAGCGCCGTGAGGTCGGCCGCTCCCCCGACGGCGAGGTCGAGCAGGGCATCGAGCTCGCGACGGTCGAAGGGCGCGCCCTCGGCGGTGCCCTGCACCTCGACGAACAGACCCCGGCCGGTGACGACGACGTTCATGTCGGTCTCGGCCCGGACATCCTCGACGTAGGCGAGGTCGAGCAGCGGCTCCCCGTCGATGATGCCGACGGAGACGGCGGCGACCGAGTCGATGAGCGCCTTGGCGTTCTTGCCGATGAAGCCCTTCTCGCGGCCCCACTCCACGGCATCCGCGAGCGCGACGTATGCCCCGGTGATCGCGGCGGTGCGCGTTCCGCCGTCGGCCTGCAGCACGTCGCAGTCGATGACGATCGTGTTCTCGCCGAGCGCCTTCGTGTCGATCACGGCGCGCAGGCTGCGGCCGATCAGGCGCGAGATCTCGTGGGTGCGACCGCCGATGCGGCCCTTGACCGACTCGCGATCCATGCGGTCGTTCGTGCTGCGCGGCAGCATCGCGTACTCGGCCGTGACCCAGCCCTTGCCCTTGCCGGTGAGCCAGCGCGGCACACCGTTCGTGAAGCTCGCCGTGCAGAGCACCTTGGTGCGGCCGAACGAGATGAGTGCCGAGCCCTCGGCCTGCTCGCTCCACCCGCGCTCGATCGTCACCGGGCGCAGCTGGTTGGCCTCACGGCCGTCGTGGCGGGTCATACTCTCTCATTTCCCGGGAGCGTGATCGCCCCCGTGTCGAAGGTCTCCACCCGCACGACCTCGGGACCGAGGAACCGCGAGGCGAGTCTGATGAAGGCGTCCTTGTCGGGACCGGTCGCCTCGAAGGTGTAGGTCGGCGGCGTGCTCGCGTGCCGCTCGAGATCGTGAGCGACGAGCGTGCGGTAGACGTCGAAGGCGGTCTCCTCGGCGCTCGAGACGAGGGTGACATCCGGGCCGATGACGTACTGGATCGCGGCGGCGAGCAGCGGGTAGTGCGTGCAGCCGAGCACGAGCGTGTCGATGTCGGCGTCGCGCAGCGGGGCCAGGTACTCCTCGGCGACGGCGAAGAGCTCGGGACCGCTCGTGATGCCCGCCTCGACGAACTCGACGAAGCGCGGGCACGCGCGGGTCGTGAGGGTCAGATCGGATGCCGCCGCGAACGCATCCTCATAGGCTCGCGACCCGATCGTGCCCGCCGTGCCGATCACGCCGACGTGACGATTACGGGTCTGGCGCACCGCCGCGCGCACCGCGGGCTGGATCACCTCGACGACGGGGATGCCTGCGCCGAGCGTGAACCGCTCCCGCGCGTCGCGCAGCATCGCCGCCGACGCCGTGTTGCACGCGATCACGAGGAGTTTGACGCCCTGCGCCACGAGGTCGTCCATGACGGCGAGGGCGTACTCGCGCACCTCGGCGATCGGCTTGGGGCCGTAGGGCGAGTGCAGGGTGTCGCCCACGTAGAGGATCGACTCGCGCGGCAACTGGTCGATGATCGCGCGGGCGACGGTGAGTCCGCCGACCCCGCTGTCGAAGACTCCAATGGGCGCGTCGGTCACGGGTACGAGGTTACCCTTCTCGCCGCGGCCTATCCTCGACATCATGAGCACCGCCCTCCTCACCGACCGCTACGAGCTCACGATGATCGACGCGGCGATCGGCTCGGGCACCCACGACCGCGAGTGCGTCTTCGAGGTCTTCGCGCGTCGTCTGCCCGAGGGGCGGCGTTACGGTGTCGTCGCGGGCACGGGCCGGCTCCTCGACCTCATCGGCGACTTCCGCTTCGGGGATGCCGAACTCGCCTTTCTGCGCGAGAACCACGTCGTGCGCTCCGAGGCCCTCGACTGGCTCGCGGACTACCGCTTCGGCGGCGACATCCGCGGCTACCGCGAAGGGGAGATCTTCTTCCCCGGCTCCCCGCTGCTCATCGTGGAGGGCACCTTCGCCGAGGCCGTGATCCTCGAGACCCTCGTGCTCAGCGTGCTCAACTACGACTGTGCCGTCGCCTCCGCGGCCGCCCGCATGGTCGCCGCGGCCGAGGGGCGGCCCCTCGCCGAGATGGGCTCGCGTCGCGCCAACGAGTCGGCCGCCGTCGCTGCGGCCCGTGCCGCGTTCATCGCGGGATTCGGGGCGACGAGCAATCTCGCGGCGGGGGCGGCCTGGGGCATCCCGACGATGGGCACCGCCGCGCACTCCTTCACACTGCTGCACGACAGCGAGGAGGAGGCCTTCCGCGCCCAGGTGGACGCCCTCGGTCCGGGCACGACGCTGCTCGTCGACACCTACGACATCGAGGCCGGCGTCGACCTCGCCGTGCGCGTCGCCGGGCCGGAGCTCGGGGCCGTGCGCATCGACTCCGGCGACCTGCCGACGGTCGTCGCCGCGGTGCGGCGGCAGCTCGACGCGCTCGGGGCCACCGGCACGCGCATCACGGTGACGAACGACCTCGACGAGACCACGATCGCGGCCCTGCGCGCGGCGCCCGTCGACTCCTACGGGGTCGGCACGAGCGTCGTGACCGGCTCCGGGCATCCCGCCGCGGGGCTCGTCTACAAGCTCGTCGCGCACCGCGACGGCGCGGGCGCCTGGCAGTCGGTCGCCAAGAAGTCGGCCGCCAAGGCCACCGTGGGCGGGCGCAAGACGGCCGTGCGCACCCTGGATGCCGGGCGAGCCGTCGAGGAGACGATCCTCGTCGGGGATGCGAGCGGCGAGGCGCGCTCTCTCGTCCGGGATGCGAACGGCGAGGGGCGCTCTCTTGCCGGGGACGCCCGAAGCGAAGGGCGGTCCCCCCTCGCTGACGCGCCCGCCCACGGGCGCTCGTTCGTCGGCGTCGCACCCGGCCACGGGCGCCCTCTCGTCGCGCCGCTCATGACCGCCGGCATCGCCGACGCGCGGTACCTCGGCCCCGACGGCACGCGGCTGGCGCGGGAGCATCACGCCAGCGCCCTCGCCGAACTGCCCGCGGATGCCCTGCGGCTGTCGCGCGGAGAGCCCGCGATCCCGACGGCGTATCGCGAAAGCTGAGAGGCCGCGCGGCTTCGCCTCGCGCGTGCTGGCAGCGCGCGGGCGCTACTTCAGCTTCTCGTAGATCTCTTTGCAGGTCGGGCAGACCGGGAACTTCTCGGGGTCGCGACCGGGAACCCAGAGCTTGCCGCACAGCGCGCGCACGGGCTTGCCGGTCAGCGCGGACTCCATGATCTTGTTCTTCGGGGCGTAGTGCGAGAAGCGCTCGTGGTCGCCCTCCTCCACGAACTCGCGAGTGAGCAGCTCCTCGAGCTCGCGGTCGAGGGTGTCGGTCCCGCCCCCGGGAACGTCGGTGTCAGCCATGCGACGATCGTACCCGGGATGACCGGGCTCGTCTCCTGCCGACCGCGCGCCCGCGAGCACTCGCGTCAGTTGCGCAGAGTGAAGGCGAGCAGCTCAGGAGCGGAACGATCGACGACGCGCGCGCCCCAGAGCACTCCGCCGACGAGCACGGCGGCCCCGAGCACGAGCCCGGCCCCGAAGGCGGCCCAGTGCCACGACGGGTCCTGGGTCTCACCGAGGAGGACGAGGGCGATGACGGGGATGATCAAGAGCAACGTCGCGAGGAACGAGAGCGACTGCACGACGGATCCCCCCGAACCGGACCCCTGAGGCTGAGCGAACGGGCTGTCGCCCGGGTGAACGGTCGCGTAGGGCGCGGCCGCGGAGGTCACACTCGAGACGCCGAAGCCGATGAGCAACAGACCCAGCGACAGCCCCAGGAGACCGGGCAGGGCATCCCAGCGACCGGCGATCGCGACACTGATCGCACTGCCGGCGATCGCCAGCGGGAGTCCGAGCACCGCCGCGGGAGCGAGCCGACCGATCCGATCGCTCAACCCCGACACGTCGGCGGAGACGTGGGCCCAGAAGGCCGAGCTGTCGAAGGCCAGGTCGTTGTGCAGCATCCACCCGATGAAGAGGCACATCACCGGAACAGGGATCCAGAGCACGACCGCGGGCGGAACCCCGCCGATCAGCAGCGCGCCGACCATGATGATCGGGGCGACCGGGATCGCCGCGAGCGCCAGACCGTATCGGGAGTCCCGCGCCCAGTAGCTCGCGCTGCGGGCGGCGATCGCGCCGGTGCGCGTGCCGGGGAATCGGTCGAACCATCCCAGTCGCCGCGACTGGCGCCGTTGGGCCTCGCGGTCGGGACGCATCAGGACGAAGCGCACCGTGAGCTCCCAGACGACCCAGAGCACCGCCAGCGACGCCAGCACCACGAGGATCTTGCCCACCGTGGCGTCACCCTGACCGATCAGGACACCCCCGGGGAGGCTCCACGCGGCTCCGAGCGGGCTCCACGTGAGCGCCGAGGCGAGGCGACGCACGATCGGCAGACCCCGGGTCTCCCAGTCGAGGGTTCCGATCACGAGCAGCACGGGCGCGGC
>CALRZA010000174.1:0-5082 GCA_943372535.1 Auritidibacter sp. Marseille-P8566 | reverse complement strand
CCCGGGCGATGTCGTGAGCGTCACGATCACCGGGGCCGCGCCATATCACCTCTTGGCCGATGCGCCCACCGGAACGCCGCTCGCCATCCGCCGCACGCGCGCGGGTGACGCGTGGGATCGCGCCGAGGCAGCGTCGTGCGCCGTGCCGTCCGAGCCGACGACCGGCAGCCGCGTCTCCCTCGGACTGCCCGAGCTGCGGGTCGTGACGACGCCGGTGTACGACACGAGCGACGGGCTCCGCTGATCGCGGTGCCGACCCCCGCGCCGCTCGTCGTCATCGTCGGGGCGACGGGCACGGGCAAGTCCGCGCTCTCGCTCGATCTCGCGGAGGCTCTGGCCCGCGCCGGGCGGGCCGCCGAGATCGTCAACGCCGACGCGATGCAGCTCTACCGGGGCATGGACATCGGCACGGCCAAGCTGCCGGTGCCGGAGCGACGGGGCATCCCGCATCACCTCCTCGACACTCTCGATCCGCGCGACGAGGCGAGCGTCGCCGACTACCAGCAGGATGCCCGCACGGCGATCGAGGCGATCATCGCCCGCGACGCCGTGCCCATCGTCGTGGGAGGTTCCGGGCTCTACGTGTCGAGCGTCATCCACGACTTCCACTTTCCCGGCACGGACCCCGAGGTGCGCGCGAGACTCGAGACCGAGCTCTCCGAGGTCGGTCCCGGGCTGCTCTACCGGCGTCTGCTCACCCTCGACCCGGCGGCCGCCGCGTCGATCGGCCCGGCCAACGGGCGGCGCCTCGTGCGCGCTCTCGAGGTGATCGAGATCACGGGGGAGCCCTTCGGAGCGGGCCTGCCCGAAGACGGCGGTCTCTGGCGCCCCGCGATTATCATCGGGCTCTCAGCTCCCCGCGAGACCCTCGTCGCGCGCCTCGACTCCCGGGTCGAGGCGATGTGGCGGCAGGGAATCGTCGCCGAGGCCGAAACGCTGCGCGAGCAGGGTCTCGGCGTGACCGCCGCGCGCGCGATCGGCTACGCGCAGGCCCTCAGCCAACTCGACGGCACCATGACCGAGTCGGAGGCGATCGAGAGCACCGCCGCCCTCACGCGTCGCTACGCGCGTCGCCAGGTCGGCTGGTTCCGGCGCTATCGCGAGGCGCAGTGGCTCGAGCACGACGACCCGCGGCTGGTCGAGTTCGCGCTCGCCCGGGTGATGGGTCAGAGTTAGAGCATGGCGACGATCCACTTCACCAAGGGCCACGGCACGGGCAACGACTTCGTGCTCTTCGCCGACCCGGAAGGCGAGATCGACCTGACGCCGGCGCAGGTGGCCGCGATCTGCGATCGCCACTTCGGGGTCGGGGCCGACGGCATCCTGCGGGCGATCCACTCGAGCCGGCTTCCCGAGGGGGCAGCGGTGCTCGCCGAAGACCCCGCCGCCGAATGGTTCATGGACTACCGCAACGCCGACGGCACGATCGCCGAGATGTGCGGCAACGGCATCCGCGTCTTCACGCGCTTCCTCCTCGACAACGGGCTCGCCACGATCGGGCCCGGCCAGAGCCTGCCGATCGGTACGCGCAACGGCGTGCGCGACGTTCAGGTGAGCGGCACGGGCATTCAGGCCGATCTCGGCCGATGGGCGCTCGAGGGCGGGGAACCGCTCGTGCGAGCGAAGGACCTGCCGGTCGCCCGGCCGGGGCTCGGGATCTCGGTCGGCAACCCGCACGTCGTCGTCGCCCTCGCGAGCGACGAGGAGCTCGACGGCGTCGACCTCACCTACATCCCCGTGCTCGAGCCCGAGGCTCCCGATGGCGCGAACGTCGAGTTCGTCGTGGCGGCCGACCCTCTCGTGCGCGACGGGATCGGCCACATCCGCATGCGCGTGCACGAGCGCGGCAGCGGCGAGACCCTGTCGTGCGGTACCGGTGCGGTCGCGGCCGCTCTCGCCACCCGCCACTGGGCGGGACCGAGCGCCCCGAACCAATGGCGCGTCGATGTGCCTGGCGGCACCGTGGGCGTGCGGATGTTCGCGACCGAGGAGGGCGAGCACGTCTCGCTGAGCGGCCCGGCCGAGCTCGTCTTCACGGGCGACCTCGAGGTCTGACCCACGAGCGGATCAGGTCAGACCAACTCAGCGGATGATGTCGATCGGCTCGGTCTGTCCGCTGCGGCGACGCGCCCGCAGCACCCGGTAGCCCTTGTTGGTCGCCGCGCGCACGACGTTCAGCTCGTCGGGGAACGTCGCCTGCAGCCAGCGGTGCAGCGAATCTGAGCCGAGGTTGCGCTGCACGACGAGCCACGCGTCGGAGTCGAGGGCCAGGCGCGGAAGCCAGCGTCCGAGCAGGCTGTGCAGTTCGTTCTTGCCAACACGGATGGGGGGATTCGACCAGATCGTGCGGAATCGGATGTCGGCGGGAACATCCTCGGGCAGAACCGCGTTAAGGTTGGGTATGGACATTTTCTCCGCATTCGCGCGCACGAGGTCCAGCGCGCGTTGATTGACGTCCACGGCCCACACCGTCGCGTGAGGTGACTCAAGCGCCAGGGTCAGGGCGATCGGACCCCAGCCGCAACCGAGATCCAGAAGGTTGCCACCAGGTGGAGGAGCGGGCACGCTCCCGAGAAGAACCTGAGTCCCCGTATCGATCCGTTCGGGGCTGAAGACGCCATTCGCCGTCACGAGTTCGCGATCGAACCCGGCGATCTTGGCGTGAATCGTCCGCAGCTTGAGCTCACTTCCGGGTGATGACGAGAAGTAATGCTCAGGGGCCATGCAGACACCGTACCGAAGACTGCGAAAGTAGGGTTAACCCCAATGACGACCGATTCCCAGAACCCGACACCCACCGAGGCCGACGACACGTCCTCCCGCTCGGACGTCGACCGCGTTCTCGCCCGCGACGGCGCCCGCGCCGCCGGCTACACCCTGTTCGGATCGGGGTCGGCTCTCGCGCTGCAGGACGACAATCACTACTCCGACGACCGTGACGGCGACCAGTTCGACCGCGAGGATCGGGCGGCTCTGCGCCGCGTCGCTGGCCTGTCGACCGAGCTCGAGGATGTCACCGAGGTCGAGTACCGCCAGCTGCGCCTCGAGAACGTCGTTCTCATCGGCGTCTACTCGGGCGGAAGCGTCACGGACGCCGAGAACTCGATGCGCGAGCTCGCGGCCCTGGCCGAGACCGCCGGGGCCGTCGTGCTCGATGGTTTGCTGCAGCGGCGACCGCACCCCGACCCGAGCACGTACTTCGGCAAGGGCAAAGCGGTCGAACTGCGGGATGTCGTGGCCGCGACCGGCGCCGACACCGTGATCGCCGACACCGAGCTCGCCCCGAGCCAGCGGCGTGCGCTCGAAGACGTCGTGGGCGTCAAGGTGATCGACCGCACCGCGGTCATTCTCGACATCTTCAGCCAGCACGCCACGAGCCGCGAGGGCCGGGCCCAGGTCGAGCTCGCGCAGCTCGAGTACCTCCTCCCGCGTCTGCGCGGATGGGGTGAGTCGATGTCGCGCCAGGCCGGTGGTCAGGTCGGTGCCGGTAACGGCATGGGAAGCCGCGGACCGGGCGAGACGAAGATCGAGCTCGATCGCCGCCGCATCCACACCCGCATGTCGAAGCTGCGCAAGCAGATCAAGGGCTTCGCCCCGGCGCGCGAGGCGAAGCGGGCCAACCGCAACCGCTTCGAGGTGCCGAGCGTCGCGATCGCGGGCTACACGAACGCCGGCAAGTCGAGCCTGCTCAACCGCATCACGCGCGCGGGCGTGCTCGTCGAGAACGCGCTGTTCGCGACGCTCGACGCGACGGTGCGGCGCTCCGTGACCCCCGACGGTCGTCTGTTCACGCTTGCCGACACGGTCGGCTTCGTGCGCAACCTGCCGCATCAGCTGGTCGAGGCGTTCCGCTCGACGCTCGAGGAGGTCGGGCAGTCCGACGTCATCGTGCACGTCGTGGATGCGTCGCACCCGGATCCGGCGGCCCAGCTGGCGACGGTGCGCGACGTCATCGGCGAGGTCGGCGCGCGCGACATCCCCGAGATCGTCGTCTTCAACAAGGCGGACCTCGCGGATGACGAGCAGCGCCTGCTGCTGCGCGGGCTCGAGCCGACGGGCATCTTCGTCTCCGCACGCACGGGGGAGGGCGTCGATGAGCTCATGGAGCGCATCGCCGAGCTGCTGCCGGCGCCGGAGATCGAGCTGACGCTGCTCGTGCCCTATGACCGCGGAGAGGTGATCTCGCGCCTGCATGTGCAGGGGCGGGTGCTCTCGACCGACTACCGGGAGGACGGCACGCTCGTGACCGCGCTCGTGCATCCTTCGCGGATCGACGAGTTGCGGCCGTTCGCCCTGGCCGCGCCCACGGTGTGACGCGCCACGGTCCGTAACAAACCACAGCCTGTCGGGCGCGGGTGCCTAGACTGTTCTGGTCGGGCCCCGCGTCCAACAGGAGCGACCGCCGAGCCCGGCACCCGCCCCGCGGAGCCCTTCGTGGCTCGCGGGTTCAGCGTTCACGGGAGGCGATGTCAGCGGTGCAGCAGAAGCGCACGTTCTCGTTCGAGCTCTACCCGCCGCGGTCGCCCGCGGCCGAGCAGCAGCTCTTCGCGTCGCTCGAGCACCTCGTCGCCTCGCGGCCCGAGTTCATCTCGGTGACCTACGGCGCCAACGGGTCGTCGCGCGAGACGTCGCTCACCGTGCTGCGTCGGTTGCTCGACTCCACCGACGTGCTGCCGATGGCGCACCTCACGTGCGTGGGGTCGTCCTACGCCGAGGCGAGCCGCCTCATCCGCGAGTTCCTCGACGCAGGCATCACGAGCTTCCTCGCCCTCCGCGGCGATCCGCCCGAGGGAGCGGTCGAGGGAGACGACTTCCTCGGCGACCTCGGCAGCGCGGGCGAACTCGTGCAGCTCATCCACCGCGTTCAGCAGGAGCGCGCGCCGTTCTCGTTCGAAGACGTGCCCGGATTCCCGGGAGCCAAGAAGCTCGCGAGCGGCCAGACGGTGACGATCGCCGTCGCGGCCTTCCCCAACGGGCATCCCCGCTCCCGCTCGGTCGAACAGGATCTCGACACCCTGCTCGCCAAGGAGGCGGCCGGAGCCAACCTCGCGATCACGCAGCTGTTCTTCCACGCCGACGACT
>CALRZA010000173.1:0-5082 GCA_943372535.1 Auritidibacter sp. Marseille-P8566 | reverse complement strand
CTGCGCGATCTCATCGATGGCGCTCTGTCGGGCGCGCCGACGTCGATCGAGAGCTCGGGCGGCACCGTCGAGTGGATCGGGCGCGACGACTCGCGCATCGGCTCCGCCGGCGCCCCGGAGGATCGCGCGTCGGCGAACGCCTGGTCGAGTGTCGACTCGGCCCTCGCGATCACCCTCACGGGCGAGGAGCGCACGGCGGTCATGGTGACCCGGTCCGGGCTCGGCGCCGAGCCGCGCGCGGCGCACACCGTGATCACCGCGACGGCGAACTCGTCGGCTCACGTCGTCATCCGCAGCACCGGCCCCGCCCGGTTGGCCGAGAACGTCGAGATCGTCGTCGAGGACGGCGCGAACCTCACGGTCATCTCGCTGCAGCAGTGGGACGACGACGCCGTGCACCTCGCGAGCCACTTCGCGACCGTCGGGCGCGCCGCGTCGTTGACCCACATCGTCGTCTCGCTCGGCGGCAAGGTCGTGCGCGTGAACCCGTCGGTGCACCTGCGCGGCGACGGGGCCGAGGGCGAGCTCTACGGTCTCTACTTCGCCGACGCCGGCCAGCACATCGAGCAGCGGGTCTACCTGCACCACGAGGGCCCCAACACCCGCGGCCGCGTCAACTACAAGGGCGCCCTGCAGGGCACGGGAGCCCGCACCGTCTGGGTCGGCGACGTGCTCATCGGTCGCAACGCCTCCGGCACCGACAGCTACGAGCAGAACCGCAACCTGGTGCTGACCGAGGGCACCCGCGCCGACTCGATCCCGAACCTCGAGATCGAGACCGGCGACATCCTCGGAGCGGGCCACGCGAGCGCCACCGGTCGTTTCGACGACGAGCAGCTGTTCTACCTCCAGGCTCGCGGCATCAGCGAGGCCGAGGCCCGTCGCCTGGTCGTGGTCGGCTTCCTCGCCGAGATCGTGCAGAAGATCGGCGACCCGGCCCTGGAAGAGGAGCTGCTCGCCTACATCGACGCCGAACTGGGAGGTCTCGCATGAGCGCCCAGCGCGTGTGCACGACCGACGAGCTCGTCGAGAACAAGGCGTTCCGCGTCGTGCTCGACGGCCACGCCATCGTCGTCGTGAAGGACTCCGCGGGCGCCGTGCACGCGATCGGCGACACGTGCACCCACGGAGACATCTCGCTCTCCGAAGGGTTCGTCGAGAACGACACGATCGAGTGCTGGGCCCACGGCTCGGCGTTCTCGCTCACCACTGGCAAGCCCCTCAACCTCCCGGCCTACGAGCCGGTTCCCGTCTTCGCCGTGAGCGTCGACGCCGATGGCGTCGTCATGATCGACCCCGACGAGCCTGTTGCGGTCTGACGATCGCATCCGAAACCCCACGACTCCAGAACCAGAAAGCGACCATGTCCACTCTTGAGATCAAGGACCTCCACGTCAGCGTGGAGACCGACCAGGGCACGAAGCAGATCCTCCGAGGCGTCGACCTCACCGTCAAGCAGGGCGAGGTGCACGCCATCATGGGCCCCAACGGCTCGGGCAAGTCCACCCTCGCGTACTCGATCGCCGGCCACCCCAAGTACCACGTCGAGAGCGGCTCCGTGCTGCTCGACGGCGTCGAGGTGCTCGAGATGAGCGTCGACGAGCGCGCCCGCGCCGGCCTCTTCCTGGCGATGCAGTACCCGGTCGAGATCCCCGGGGTCAAGGTCGCCGACTTCCTCCGCACCGCCAAGACCGCTCTCGCGGGCGAGGCGCCGGCGCTGCGCCCCTGGATCAAGGAGGTGCGCGAGACGATGACCGGCCTGCGCATGGACAAGACCTTCGCCGAGCGCAACGTCAACGAGGGCTTCAGTGGTGGCGAGAAGAAGCGCCACGAGATCCTGCAGCTCGAGCTGCTCAAGCCGAAGTTCGCGATCCTCGACGAGACCGACTCCGGGCTCGACGTCGATGCGCTCAAGGTGGTCTCCGAGGGCGTCAACCGGGCCCAGCAGACCAACGACCTCGGCATCCTGCTCATCACCCACTACACGCGCATCCTGCGGTACATCACGCCGCAGTTCGTGCACGTCTTCGTGGATGGCCGCGTCGCCGAGGAGGGTGGCCCCGAGTTGGCCGAGCGCCTCGAGAACGAGGGTTACGATCGCTTCCTCACCGACGCGGGCGTAGCCTAAAGCCATGCCGACCGCTCTCGCTCCCGCGCTCTTCGACCAGGTCGAGGAGGCGCTCAAAGACGTCATGGACCCCGAGCTCGGGGTCAACATCGTCGATCTCGGACTCATCTACGACCTGAGCTGGGACGACGAGAACAACGCCCTCATCATCAGCATGACCCTGACGTCGGCGGGATGCCCTCTCACCGATGTGATCGAGGAGCAGACCGCGCAGTCCCTGGACGGCGTCGTCGACGCCTTCCGCATCAACTGGGTGTGGATGCCGCCGTGGGGACCGGAGAAGATCACCGAAGACGGCCGCGACATGATGCGCGCCCTCGGCTTCTCCATCTAGAACCGCAACGAGAAAGGCCCCGGATCACTCCGGGGCCTTTCTCGTGGAAACAGGTGTCAGTCGGCGTCGCGAGCCGAGCGGGCGGCGAGCTTGTCGGCCCCCCACCACGCCGCGGGCAGCAGCAGCGCGGCGATGATCGCCTTGATGATGCCGCCGACGATGAAGGGCTCGAGGCCCCACTGGTAGGTCTCGAGGAGCGTCGCGCCGGTCACGACGGCGAGCCACGGCAGGCCGAAGACGAAGACGACGACGCTGCCGCCGACGAAGGTCGCGAGGGCCTTGAGGAACTTGCGGTCCCACGTGCGCTCCGAGAGCCAGCCGACGAGCGCGGCCGCGAAGACGAAGCCGACGATATACCCGAAGCTCGGTGCGGAGAGGGCGAGGAAGCCGGTCAGGTGGCTGCCGTCGTCCTGGGGCGCGAAGACCGGGAGCCCGACAAGACCGAGCACGGCGTAGAGGCCGAGCGAGGAGGCTCCGCGAGCCATGCCGAGGGTCGCCCCGACCAGCAGAACCGCGAGCGTCTGACCGGTGATCGGCACGGGCCACAGCGGGATCGTGACCTGCGCCAGGAGCGCCGTGAAGGCAGCACCGGCGGCGATGAGCACGAGGTCGATCGCCAGGCTGCGGGTGAAGATGCGGTCGGCGAGAACGGGCTGGCGGCCAGCGATGGCGATCGTGCTCATGGGGCTCCTCAGGGAATCGGGGGGCGGGCCCTTGTAGACTATCGGGCTGACCCCCCTTACTCGCGTTGTTGACGCGCGCCCAAAGAACTGGACCTTTCCTGTGCTGTCTGTGCACGAGCTCGAACTGCGTGTCGGCGCGCGCCTTCTCATGGAGGGCGTGAGCTTTCGTGTGGATCGCGGCGACAAGATCGGTCTCGTCGGGCGCAACGGGGCCGGCAAGACGACCCTGACCAAGGTTCTGGCGGGGGAGCTGCCGGCGACCGACGGCGCGATCGAGCGCGGCGGCCAGATCGGCTACCTGCCGCAGGACCCGCGGTCCGGTGACCCGGAGGAGCTCGCGCGCACGCGCATCCTCAACGCGCGCGGCCTCGGTGACCTCGTGCAGGGCATGACGAAGGCATCCACCGAGATGGGCAGCGACGATCCCGCGGTGAGCGCCGCGGCGATGAAGAAGTACGGCAGTCTGACCGACCGGTTCGACGCGCTCGGCGGGTACGCCGCCGAGGCCGAGGCCGCGTCGATCGCGAGCAACCTCAGCCTGCCCGACCGGATCCTCGACCAGCCGCTGAAGACCCTCTCGGGTGGTCAGCGCCGACGCATCGAGCTCGCGCGCATCCTGTTCTCCGATGCCGAGGTGATGATTCTCGACGAGCCGACCAACCACCTCGACGCCGACTCGGTGGTGTGGCTGCGGGAGTTCCTCAAGAACTACGCGGGCGGCTTCATCGTGATCAGCCACGATGTCGAGCTCGTGGGGGAGACGGTCAACAAGGTCTTCTACCTCGACGCCAACCGCCAGTGCATCGACATCTACAACATGGGCTGGAAGAACTACCTGCGCCAGCGCGAGGCCGACGAGGAGCGCCGCAAGAAGGAGCGCGTCAACGTCGAGAAGAAGGCCACCCAGCTGCAGCTGCAGGCCGCCCGGTTCGGCGCGAAGGCCAGCAAGGCCGCGGCAGCGCACCAGATGGTCGCGCGCGCCGAGAAGATGCTCTCCGGCCTCGAGGAGGTGCGCTCGGTCGACCGTGTCGCCAAGCTGCGATTCCCGGAGCCCGCCGCGTGCGGCCGCACCCCGCTCATGGCGCACAACCTCTCGAAGAGCTACGGCTCGCTCGAGATCTTCACCGCCGTCGACCTCGCGATCGACCGCGGGTCCAAGGTCGTCGTGCTGGGGCTCAACGGTGCCGGCAAGACCACCCTGCTGCGGATGCTCGCGGGCGTGGATGCCCCCGACACCGGCCAGGTCGAGCCCGGACACGGACTGCGCATCGGCTACTACGCGCAGGAGCACGAGACGATCGACGTCAAGCGCAGCGTTCTCGAGAACATGGTCTCGTCATCGCCGGCCCTCACCGAGATGGAGGCCCGTCGAGTGCTCGGCTCGTTCCTCTTCACGGGGGATGACGCGGCCAAGCCTGCCGGCGTGCTGTCCGGTGGAGAGAAGACCCGGCTCGCCCTCGCGATGATCGTCGTGAGCGGCGCGAACGTGCTGCTGCTCGACGAGCCGACCAACAACCTCGATCCCGCGAGCCGCGAGGAGATCCTCGGAGCGCTGGCGAGCTACACGGGCGCGGTCGTGCTCGTGAGCCACGACGAGGGCGCCGTCGAGGCGCTCAACCCTGAGCGCGTGCTGATCCTGCCGGATGGCGTCGAGGATCACTGGAACAAGGACTACGCCGACCTCATCAGCCTGGCCTGACGCTGGTTGAGTAGCCGCGACGCGGCGTATCGAAACCAGCCCGCTCAACGATCGAGGAGGGCATCCTCGATCTCGGCGTCGCTCGGCGCCTTGCGAGCCGCCTTCTGCGCGCGCTTCGCCGCTCGGGCCTGCTCGGCCGGGTCGTCTTCGTTGCGGTGGCGGTACTCCTGCCGGATCGCCCAGGCGAGCCCGACGAGTCCCATGAGGGCGAACACGAACCACTGGAAGGCGTAGGACA
>CALRZA010000172.1:0-5095 GCA_943372535.1 Auritidibacter sp. Marseille-P8566 | reverse complement strand
ATGCCGGTGCCCACCACCGAACCCGAGCCGACGAGAACCCCCGGGGCCATCACGACCGAGCCCGAACTGCGCCCGGGCCAGAGTGCCGCGGCGAACCAGCAGTACTTCGACCTCGTCAACGACACATTCGGTCAGGCCAACGGCATGGGCACGAGCCGCGGCATCGTCGACAACCTCGTGGCGGCGGGCTTCGAGAAAGCCGACATCGAGGTCACGCCCGACTCGACCGCCATCAACATCGCCGTCGACTCGATCATCGTCTCGGTGCGTATCAAGGGGGAGTGCCTCGTCGGTCAGTTCAGCCCCAACCAGTACTCCAGCGTCGTTGCGCCACTGCTGGGCACGGGCCGCTGCCTCGTCGGCGAGACCCTGCCGATCGACTGGTAGGCGACGGGCGGCCCTCGCGCCGCTCTCTAGAATGGAGCCATGGCCGAATTCATTTACTCGATGGTGCGCGCCCGCAAGGCGGTCGGCGACAAGCTCATTCTCGACGACGTCACCATGTCGTTCTTCCCCGGCGCCAAGATCGGCGTGGTCGGGCCCAACGGCGCGGGTAAGTCCACGATCCTCAAGATCATGGCCGGCCTCGACACGCCGTCCAACGGTGAGGCCCGACTGAGCCCCGGCTACAGCGTGGGCATCCTCATGCAGGAGCCCGAGCTCGACGAGACGAAGACCGTTCTCGAGAACGTGCAGGATGGCGTGCGCGAGATCAAGGACAAGGTCGACCGCCACGCTGCGATCGGTCTCGCGATGGCCGAGCCCGACGCCGACTTCGACGCGCTGCTCGCCGAGATGGGCGTGCTGCAGGAGGAGATCGACGCGGCCGACGCCTGGGATCTCGACTCCCAGCTCGAACAGGCGATGGATGCCCTGCGCACGCCGCCCGGAGACGCCTCGGTCGCCAACCTCTCCGGTGGTGAGAAGCGCCGTGTCGCGCTGACCAAGCTCCTGCTGCAGAAGCCGGACCTCCTGCTGCTCGACGAGCCCACCAACCACCTCGACGCCGAGAGCGTGCTCTGGCTCGAGCAGCACCTCGCCAAGTACCCCGGCGCCGTGCTCGCCGTCACTCACGACCGGTACTTCCTCGATCACGTCGCGGAGTGGATCGCCGAGGTCGACCGCGGCAAGCTCTACCCCTACGAGGGCAACTACTCGACCTACCTGCAGAAGAAGGGCGAGCGCCTCGAGGTGCAGGGCAAGAAGGACGCCAAGCTCGCCAAGCGCCTCGCCTCGGAGCTCGAGTGGGTGCGCAGCAACGCGAAGGGCCGTCAGGTCAAGTCGAAGGCGCGTCTCGCGCGCTACGAGGAGATGGTCAACGAGGCGGAGAAGACTCGCAAGCTCGATTTCGAGGAGCTGGTCATCCCCGTCGGGCCGCGTCTCGGATCTCAGGTCATCGACGCGAAGAAGCTCAAGAAGGGGTTCGGCGAGCGCGTGCTCATCGACAACCTCACGTTCACGCTGCCGCGCAACGGCATCGTCGGCGTGATCGGCCCGAACGGTGTCGGCAAGACCACGCTGTTTAAGACGATCACGGGCCTCGAGCCTCTCGACTCGGGCGATCTCAAGATCGGTGACACGGTCGACATCTCCTACGTCGACCAGAACCGTGGCGGCATCGACCCCAACAAGACCCTGTGGGAGGTCGTCTCCGACGGACTGGACTACATCCAGGTCGGCAAGACCGAGATCCCGTCGCGCGGCTACGTGAGCCAGTTCGGCTTCAAAGGACCCGACCAGCAGAAGAAGGCCGGCGTGCTCTCGGGTGGTGAGCGCAACCGTCTCAACCTCGCGCTCACGCTCAAGCAGGGCGGCAACCTGCTGCTGCTCGACGAGCCCACCAACGACCTCGACGTCGAGACGCTGTCGAGCCTCGAGAACGCCCTGCTCGAGTTCCCCGGCTGCGCGGTGGTGATCACCCACGATCGGTGGTTCCTCGACCGCATCGCGACCCACATCCTCGCCTACGAGGGCACGGAAGACGACCCGGCGAACTGGTACTGGTTCGAGGGCAACTTCGAGTCGTACGAGGAGAACAAGATCGAGCGCCTCGGCCCGGATGCCGCCAAGCCGCACCGCAGCACGTATCGCAAGCTCACCAGAGATTGACCAGACTGCACGTTCCCATCGCGCTGCGGTGGAGCGACTTCGACGCGTACGCGCACGTCAACAACGCCGAGATGCTGCGGCTGCTGGAGGAGGCGCGCATCCAGGCGTTCTGGCGTGCCGATGACGGGGCGAGGGGACACCCCACCGCAGTCCTCGACGCCCGCCCCGGCGCCGAGACCATCAGCCTGATCGCCCGCCAGGAGATCGAGTACCTGCGGCCGATCCCCTACATGCGCAGTCCCATCGACATCGAGCTGTGGGTCGGCCACGTCGGTGGCGCGAGCCTGCTCATCTGCTACGAACTCTTCTCGCCCGAGGGCGTGGAGCCCCGGGTGCTCTACACGAAGGCGGCGACGACCCTCGTGATGGTGGATGCCGCCACCGGCACTCCGAGGCGCATCACCGACGACCTGCGCGAGATCCTCGCCGACTACGTCGAGGCCCCCGTGGAGTTCACGAAGCGCTAACGCTGGGCTCAGCGCGAGACGGTGCCGCCCAGTGAGGCGATCGGTCGCAGGAACACCGGGCGCGCGAGCACCCACGCCGCGACGATCACGACGAGCGACAGCGCGAAGATGCCGAAGCCCCACCAGCTCTCGTCGTCACGACCCGCATAGATGTGGTTGAGGTTGCGCAGGGCTCCCGTGCTGAGCACGAGCACGACGTGCACGATCGTGAACAGCACAAAGAAGAGCATCACCGGGTAGTGCACCGCACGAGCGACGCCGATGGGGAAGGCCGGGCTCGCCTTCGCGAGGGTGCCCGACCACGCCGGCGACATCCGCAGTCCGGTCAGGAAGGCCAGTGGCGCCGCAATGAACACGATCGTGAAGTAGGCGAGAAGCTGGAGGGCGTTGTAGGCGACCCAGCCGTTCTCGGTGGGCCAGTCGAGGGACGCGTACTGCAGAGCGACCGAGAGGGCGTGCGGGAACACATCCCAGCTCGTCGGCACGATGCGGGCCCAGTGGCCGCTCACGATCAGGAGGATGACGAAGACCACCCCGTTGAGCATCCAGAGCGCGTCGAGGCTGAGGTGGAACCACAGCGTCAGGCTGATGCGCTTGGGGCTGCCCTTGGTGCGGAACGGCGCCGCGTTGCGGCGAGTCCAGTGCGCGGGCGCCCGGGTCTCGGTGCGGATCTGCCAGCCGGTGCGCACGATGAGCACGAGGAAGAACACGTTGAGGAAGTGCTGCCACCCCAGCCAGGCCGGCAGGCCCACGGGAGTGCCCTCGGGCAGCTCCGTGGTGCCCGGGAACTGAGCGACGAAGTCGGCCACGGCGGGCAGCTCGCGAAGCGCTCGAGCGGCGAGCACCACGACGACGAGAAGCACCAGGGCGGCCGGGATCGCCCAGACGAGCGGGAACCAGCGACGTTCGCGCAGGGCGGTCATGCGCGCTTCGCCTCGATCGCGTCGATGAGCTGGGGCACCACGGTGAAGACGTCACCGACGATGCCGAAGTCGGCGATCTCGAAGATCGGGGCGTCGGCATCCGTGTTGATCGCCACGATCGTCTTGGCGGTCTGCATGCCGGCGCGATGCTGGATCGCGCCCGAGATGCCGAGCGCGACGTAGAGCTCGGGGGCGACGGTCGTGCCGGTCTGCCCGACCTGGGCGGTCTGCTCGATGTAGCCAGCATCCACGGCGGCGCGCGAGGCACCCACCGCGGCACCGAGGGTGTCGGCGAGGCGGCCGACGAGCTCGAACTTGTCCTTCGAGCCGAGTCCGCGTCCGCCGGAGACGACGCGGGATGCCGTGCGCAGGTCAGGACGATCGGAGGTCGCGGCGGCCGCGTGCACGGCCTCGATCGCGCCGTGGCGCGCCGCATCCACCGCGACGGACGCCGACGTCACCGTCGCCGTGCGTGCCTCGGCGCGAGCGTCGATCGCGCCCTCGCGAACGGTGATGATGGCCGGTCCGCCGACGACACCTGAGGTCACCGAGTAGGTGCCGCCGAAGACGCTATGGGTGACGACCACGCCGTCGGGGCCCGCGGTGACATCGACGGCATCCACCGCGACGCCACCGCCGAGGCGCACAGCGAGCCGACCGGCGATCTCGCGGCCAGCCACCGAGTTGGTCAGCAGGATCGCCATGGGCGAGTGATCGGCAGCGGCCGCGACGAGGGCCTCGACTGCGGGACCGGCGAGCACCGCCGCGTCGGAGGGGGTGACGACCGCAACCGTCTCGGCGCCCAGGGCTCCGAGGGTCGCTCCGAAGGCGGCCGCATCCCGGTCGGAGACGACGACCGCGACGGGGCTGCCGAGGCGTGCCGCCGCACCGAGCAGAGACGCGGCCGCGGGGGCGACGTCGCCCTCGGGGGTGGTGTCGATGAGCACGAGAACTGACGACATGATCGATCCTTCGAACAGGGGCTTCGATGCCCGCGGGTCAGATGAGGCGGGCGGAGACGAGGTAGTCAGCGAGCTGGGTCGCCGCGGTGCCGTCGTCGGTGATGCGGGTGCCCGCGGTGCGGGACGGTCGCTCGGTGGTTTCGAGCACGGTCGACTCGCCCGCGGGGGTGAGGTCGAGATCGGCGGCCGTGAGAACCTCGACGGGCTTCTTCTTCGCAGCCATGATGCCCTTGAAGCTCGGGAAGCGCGGTTCGGCGACGCGCTCGCTGATCGAGACGATCGCGGGCAAGGTGGCGGCGACATCCATCGTGCCGTTCTCGACGCTGCGCTGGCCGCGCACGCCGTCGGCGAGGTCGACCGTGTCGAGGTTGCCCAGGTGCGGCTGCCCCAGCAGTTCGGCGATCATCGCGGGCACCATGCCGCCACGGCCGTCGGTCGACTCGTTGCCGGTGACCACCAGATCGGGCGCGAGCCGTCGGATGACCGCGGCGAGAACGGTCGCCGTGCGCACCATGTCCGCGCCGACCAGGGCCTCGTCGAGGATGTGCACGGCGGAGTCGGCCCCCATCTGCAGGCCCTTCGTGAGGACGTCCTTCGCCGAGGCGGGCCCCATCGTGACGACGACGACCTCGGT
>CALRZA010000171.1:0-5138 GCA_943372535.1 Auritidibacter sp. Marseille-P8566 | reverse complement strand
GAGTCGCCTCGACCACCCGGGCCGCCATCGCGGTCTCGGCGATCTTGCCCCACGCGCGCGGGTCGTAGATCTTCTTGTTGCCGACCTCGCCATCCACCTTGAGGAAGCCGTCGTAGTTCTTGAACACGGTGTCGGCGATCGAGCGGCTGAACGCGTACTGGGTGTCGGTGTCGATGTTCATCTTGATGACGCCGTTGGCGACCGCCGTGGCGATCTCCTGCTCGGTCGAACCCGAACCGCCGTGGAAGACGAGGTCGAGGGGCTTGGCTGCGGTGCCGTACTTGGCGGCGATGCCGGCCTGGATCTCGCCGAGCAGCTCGGGCTTGAGCTTGACGTTGCCCGGCTTGTAGACGCCGTGCACGTTGCCGAAGGTGAGGGCGGCGATGTAGCGGCCCTGATCGCCGAGGCCGAGGGCCTCGACGGTCGCGATCACGTCATCGAGGGTCGTGTAGAGGTTGTCGTTGATGTCGTGGCTCACGCCGTCTTCTTCGCCACCGACGACGCCGATCTCCACCTCGAGGATCGCGTTGATCGCCTTCATGCGCGGCAGCAGGCTCTGGGCGATCTCGAGGTTCTCCGCGAGCGGCACGGCCGAGCCGTCCCACATGTGCGACTGGAAGATCGGATTGCGGCCCGCCTTGACCTCGGCCTCGCTCGCGGCGATAAGCGGCATGACGAAGCCGTCGAGGGCATCCTTCGGGCAGTGGTCGGTGTGCAGCGCGACGGTGACGGGGTAGTTCTTGGCGACCTCGGTGACGAAGGCGGCGAACGCGAGCGCGCCGCTCGCCCGGGCCTTGACGGTCTGGCCGGCGAAGTAGTCGGCGCCACCCGTGGTGACCTGGATGATGCCGTCGGAGCCGGCCTCGCTCAGCCCCTGAAGCACGGCATTGATCGTCGAGGAGGACGACACGTTGATGGCCGGGTAGGCGAACCCGCGGGTCTTCGCCTTGTCGAGCATCTCGGCGTACTGATCAGGGGTGGCAACAGGCATGGCAGTCTCCAAAGTGATGCGCTCGCGGTGGCGGGCTCGGTGGTGGCGGTCAAAGTCTAGCCAGCGCGAGCACTCGCTAGACTCGAATCCGCGTTGGCCGTTCCCTGCAGCCCCCACCACGGCGTTCGACTTCGAACACAGGATCCCCTCATGCAGACCCCGGAGACCGAAGAACTCTTCCTCCACCCCGACCGCAACCTCGCCATGGAGCTCGTGAGAGCGACCGAGGCCGCCGCCATTCGTGCGGTGCCCTTCATCGGCAAGGGAGACAAGCTCGGCGCCGACGGTGCCGCCGTGGATGCCATGCGCAAGTTCCTCGGCACCGTCGACTTCGACGGCGTGGTCGTGATCGGCGAAGGCGAGAAGGACAACGCGCCGATGCTCTATAACGGCGAGCACGTCGGCACGGGCACCGGCCCGTCGTGCGACATCGCTGTGGACCCGATCGACGGCACGTCGCTCACGGCGGCCGGGCGTCAGAACGCGATCTCGATGATCGCCGTGAGCGACCGCGGCACGATGCTCGACGCCTCGAGCGTGTTCTACATGCAGAAGATCGTGACGGGGGCCGAGGGCATCGGAGTCGTCGACATCCGCCAGCCCATCGGCGAGAACCTGCGGGCGCTCGCGAAGGCCAAGGGCAAGCGCATCGACGACCTCGTCGTCGCCGTGCTCGACCGGCCGCGCCACGCGCAGCTCATCGACGACATCCGCGCCGCGGGCGCGGGCACGCGCCTCATGCTCGACGGCGACGTCGCCGGCGGCATCAACGCGGCGCTCTACGGCACCCGCATCGACATGTGCGTCGGCACCGGCGGCAGCCCCGAGGGCGTCGCGACGGCCTGCGCGATCAAGGCGCTCGGCGGCCACATCCAGGGCATCCTCGCGCCCGGCAGCGACGACGAGAAGCAGAAGGGGCTGGATGCCGGCCTCAGGTTCGACCACGTCTACGAGGCCGACGACCTCGTCGCGAGCGACAACGCGATCTTCGTCGCGACCGGAGTCACCGACGGCGGCCTCGTTGCAGGCGTGCGGCGCATGGGCCCGATCATCCGTACCGAGAGCGTGATCCTGCGGGCCCACTCGGGCACGATCCGTCGCATCAGCGCCGACCACCTCGCGACGAAGTGGCTGGACCATTAGCCGCTAAGCGGTCTTGCTGCTCTTGCGGGCCGGGAGCTCCGGGATGTCGAGCTCGGGGCGCGCGACTCCGTCGAGCTCGTCGAGAGCCGCCAGCTCCATCTCGACGGCGGTGAGCTGCTTGGTCGACTGCTCGATCACGGACGACTCGCCGATGACCTTCGACTCGTCGAGGGCGTTGAGCTTGCGGGCCGTCACGAGCACGCGGGTCTCGAGCGAGTTGGCGAACTGGTTGTACGCGCCGACGGTGCGGTCGATCGAGCGGCGCAGGGCATCCGCGTGCTCGGAGAGCGTGGCGAGTCGACCGTAGAGCTCCTTGCTGAGGTCGAAGAGCACCTTGGCCTGGTCGGTCAGCACATCCTGCTGCCACGAGAAGGCGACCGTCTTGAGCACCGACCAGAGGGTCACGGGGGAGGCGAGCGCGACGCGCTTGCCGAAGGCGTAGTCCATGATGCCCGGGTCGGCCTCGAGCGCCGACGACACGAGCGACTCGCTCGGGATGAAGGCGATCACGAGCTCGGGGGAGGCGTCGAGCCCGGCCCAGTACGCCTTGCTCGCGAGGGTGTCGATGTGGCCGCGCAGCACCTTGACGTGCTGCTTGATGAGGGCCTCGCGCTTGGCGCCCTCCTCGCCGGTGGCGGTGACGGCGATCTGACTGGCCTCGAGGTAGGCGGTGAACGGCACCTTGGCATCCACGGCGATGTTCTTGCCGCCGGGCAGGTGGATGACCATGTCGGGGCGCCCGGCCCCGGCATCCGAGCTGATGCTCGACTGCACGTCGAAGTCGACGCGTTCGATGAGGCCGGCAGCCTGCACGACGTTGCGCAGCTGCGTCTCGCCCCAGACGCCGCGGGTCGAGTTGCTGCGCAGGGCGGAGGCGAGCGACTCGGCGGTCGAGCGCAGGCGCTCCTCCGACTCGGTCGCGGCGCGCAGCTGCTGGGCGAGCTCGCCGTGCTGAATGCTGCGCTGGGTCTCGAGCTCCGTCACCTTGGTCTGCATCGTGCGCAGCGACTCCTGCACCGGCGTGAGCGCCTGGAGCACGCGCGACTCGCGCTGCTCGCGCTCGGCCTGAGCCTGGGCATCCGTGCGCTGGCGGTCGATGAGAGCGCGGTACTGCTCCTGCGTGTCGATCAGCTGGGTCTGCAGGGCCTCGAGGCTCGCGAGGGCACCGGCGAGCTGCGCCTGCACCTCGCCGCGGGTGGCGGCCTCCTGAGCGCGCACCTCGGCCACGACCGCGGCGTGACGGGCCTCGAGCACGGCAGGGTCGGCGCTGACCGCGCGCGAGCGGGCGACGAGCACACCGATGATGCCACCGAGAACGACGCCGGCGCCAAGGCCGAGCAGCAGAGCGAGGATGGGGTCCATGCGCCCAGTGTCGCACCGGGCGCGGACATTGTCCGGGTGCCCTCGCCGGGGTGAATGTTCCTGAAATGTCCACAGTTAGAGTGAAGGAATGGACATCCTCGATCACTGGGTCTCCGGCGCGCCGTTCGCCGGTGCCTCGACTCGCACCGCTCCCGTCTACAACCCCGCCGAGGGGTCGGTCAGCCGCGAGGTGCGCCTCGCCTCGGTCGCCGACGTCGATGTGGCCGTGCAGGCCGCGAAGGCCGCGTTCCCCGCGTGGGCGGATGCGTCGCTCGCCAAGCGCCAAGGCGTGCTGTTCACCTTCCGCGAGCTGCTCAATGCCCGCAAGGAGGAGGTCGCCGCGATCCTCACCAACGAGCACGGCAAGGTGACGAGCGACGCGATCGGCGAGGTCGCTCGCGGTCTCGAGGTCGTCGAGTTCGCGACATCCATTCCCCATCTGCTCAAGGGCGAGTACTCCGAGAACGTGTCGACCGGCGTCGACGTCTACTCGGTGCGCCAGCCGCTCGGCGTGGTCGGCATCATCAGCCCCTTCAACTTCCCGGCCATGGTGCCGCTGTGGTTCTTCCCGATCGCGATCGCGGCGGGCAACACCGTCGTGCTCAAGCCGAGCGAGAAGGACCCGTCGGCCGCGATCTGGATGGCCGAGCTTCTCAAGGAGGCGGGCCTGCCCGACGGCGTCTTCAACGTCGTGCACGGCGACAAGGAGTCGGTGGATGCCCTCCTCACCCACGACGACGTGCAGTCCATCTCGTTCGTCGGGTCGACCCCCATCGCCAAGTACATCTACGAGACGGCCGCCGCGAACGGCAAGCGGGTGCAGGCCCTCGGCGGAGCGAAGAACCACATGCTCGTGCTTCCGGATGCCGACCTCGACCTGGTCGCCGACTCGGCGATCAACGCGGGCTTCGGTTCCGCGGGCGAGCGCTGCATGGCGATCTCGGTCGTCGTGGCCGTCGAGCCCGTGGCCGACGACCTGATCGAGAAGATCCAGGCGCGCATGTCGGGCCTCACCGTCGGTGATGGCACGAAGGGCTGCGACATGGGCCCGCTCATCACGAAGGAGCACCGCGACAAGGTCGCCGGCTACATCGACGTCGCGATCGCCGACGGGGCATCCGTCGTCGTCGACGGCCGCGGTGTGAAGGCGGACGGCGGCGCCGACGGCTTCTGGCTCGGCCCCACCCTGATCGACAAGGTGCCGACCACGTCTGACGTCTACACCCACGAGATCTTCGGCCCGGTGCTGTCGGTCGTGCGCGTGAAGACCTACGACGAGGGCGTGGCGCTGATCAACGGCAGCCAGTACGGCAACGGCACGGCGATCTTCACCAACGACGGTGGAGCGGCTCGCCGCTTCCAGCGCGAGGTGACCGTGGGCATGGTCGGCATCAACGTGCCGATCCCGGTGCCGGTCGGTTACTTCTCGTTCGGTGGCTGGAAGAACTCGCTCTTCGGCGACTCGAAGGCGTACGGCCCGCAGGCCGTGCACTTCTTCACGCGCGAGAAGGCGATCACGTCACGCTGGCTCGACCCGAGCCACGGCGGTATCAACCGGGGGTTCCCGCAGAACGGGTGATTAGGCGATAGGTACTTCGTCGGGAAACCGACGGCCGAGACGGCCGTCGGCGCTGGCGTCGCG
>CALRZA010000170.1:0-5139 GCA_943372535.1 Auritidibacter sp. Marseille-P8566 | reverse complement strand
GTGACGGTGCTCGAGAACGGAATCGTGGAGGCGCGGGTCGGCACGTCGGAGTTCGGCAACGGCACGACCACGGTGCACGCGCAGTTGGTCTCGACGGCGCTGGGGATCCCGGTCGAGAAGGTGCGCATCCACCAGTCCGACACCGACTCGGTCGGGCATGACACCGGCGCCTTCGGCTCGGCGGGCGTCGTCGTCGCGGGCAAGGCGCTGTATGCGGCGGCGCTCGCGCTGCGGGAGCAGACCGACCTCGCGGGCTTCATGCCCGGCCTGTCGGCGTCGGCCTCGCACGACGGAACCCCGCGCAGCGTCTCGTTCAACGTGCACGCCTTCCGCGTGGCGGTGGACACCGCAACCGGCGAGGTGCGAATTTTGCAATCGATCCAGGCGGCGGATGCCGGCACGGTGCTCAATCCGGAGCAGCTGCGCGGGCAGATCGAGGGTGGCACCGCGCAGGCGATCGGCACCGCGCTCTACGAGGAGATCACCCTCGACGGCGAAGGACGCGTGCTCACGGACGCCTTCCGCAACTATCACATCCCCCAGTTCGCCGACGTGCCCGTGACCGAGGTGCTGTTCGCGTCGACGAGCGATCCGCTGGGCCCGCTCGGAGCGAAGTCGATGAGCGAGGCGCCCTACAACCCGGTGGCTCCGGCCCTTGCGAATGCGATCCGGGATGCGATCGGCGTGCGGTTGCACTCGCTGCCGATGAGCCGCGATCGCATCTGGCGTGCGCTCAACAGCTGACCGCGGATCGAGCCCGTCGAGATCTCACTGACGAGTCAGGCGCGGGGTGAGGTTTCGATACGCGGCCCTGCCGCTACTCAACCCGCGGACTCTCGAAAACGTTCCAGCGGATACGGACGATGTCTCGACGTCAAGACAACGTCCGGATCCGCCGGAGTCTGTCGTGTGTCCGCGGATCGAGCCTGTCGAGATCTCACGGGGAGACACCGCGTGACCTGACCGCTGAGACAGCGGTCAGCGCTTTGCGATCGCGGCGAAGGCCAGAAATGGCCTTCGCTCCCAGCTCCAGCGCGCTACTCAACTCGCGAAAGCTTGCCGTGAATCGCCCCCGTCAGCACCGTCAGCGGCAGCGCCGTCGTGTCGCCGCGCGCTGAGAGCACCTCGGCGAGGATCGAGATCGCCGTCTCCTCGGGGGTGCGCGCGCCGAGGTCGAGGCCGATCGGAGAGTGCAGGCGGCGGATGTCGGTGACGCCGCGCTCGGCGAGCGAGGCGACCCGGCGGTCGTGCGTCGTGCGCGAGCCCATCGCGCCGACGTAGGCGACGGGCAGCGCCAAGGCCTGAGCGATGAGCTCGGCGTCGTAGCGCGCGTCGTGGCTGAGCACGCAGATCACGGTGCGCTCGTCGAGGTCCGTCGACTCCAGGTAGGTCGTCGGCCACTGCACGACGACCTCGACCCCGGGGAACCGCTCGGCGGTCGCGAACAGCGAGCGCGGGTCGACGACGGTGACGCGGAAGCCGAGCACCCGCCCGGCCTGAGCGAGGGCCGCAGAGAATTCCATCGCACCGAAGATGATGAGCCGCGCGGGGGTGGGCGGCTCCTCGACGAAGTACTCGGGGTCCGTGCCCTCGCACGGGATGACGGTGGTGATGCGCTCACGGCGGCGGAGGGCATCCACCAGCTCATCGTCGAGAAGCTGCACGTGGATGCGCAGCTGACCTCCACAGGTGAGCCCGACCGAGAAGGCGGTCTCGTCGCTCACCCCGTACGACACCGTGCGCGGGATGCCGTCGGTGAGCACCTGCTCGCACGTTGCGACGACCTCGCCCTCGACGCACCCTCCCGCGATCGACCCGATCACTGCGGAGCCGTCGAACGCCATCGACGTGCCGACCGCGCGCGGGGCGCTACCCTCGATGGCGATCGCGGTGCCGACGGCGAGGCGGCGCCCCGCGTCGTGCGCCGCCAGCAGGCGATCCGCGATCTCGAACATGTCTCCAGTCTCGCACCGGCGCGTTACCGCGGGGTTACGCGTTACGCCCCCGACACATCGCGCTGCTAGAACTGGCTCCATGCTGACGATCACCGGCGCCCGCGCGATCCTCATCGATGAGGCGACCGAGTCGAGCGGAGATCTCGTGGTGGAGGGCGACGGCACCCTCGACGCCTCGGGCTGCGTCGTGACCCCCGGACTCGTCAACGCGCACCACCACCTGCTGCAGAGCGCGTTCCGCACGCTGCCCGGCACGCGCGGCGTCGCCATGCGCGACTGGCTGCCGACGATGGCCGCCGCCTACGCCGCTGCGGGCGTGGATGCCGAACTCGCGAGCGCCGCCGCCGCCGTCGGCATCGCCGAGGGTCTGCTCTGCGGGGTCACCACCGTCGCCGACCACCACCTCACCTGGCCGAGCGGCGCCGACTCAGTCGCGATCGCGACCGCCACCGCGGATGCCGCCCGCACCCTCGGCGGCCGCCTCGTCTTCGTGCGCGGCGCCGCTCGCGACGATCCGCAGGAGGCGGCGGCGAGCGCCGAGGCGATCGTGAACGCGTTGCGCGACCGCACCACCGACGGAATGCTGCAGCTCGCCGTCGGCCCGGCCGGGGTGCACAGCGATCCTCGCGAGACCTTCGAGCTGCTCGGCGAGGTCGCCGCGAAGCACGGCCTGCGGCGGCGCACCCAGAGCAACGAGCAGGTCGACACCGAGATCGCGCTCGCGAAGTACGGGCGGCGTCCGCTCGACCTGCTCGAGGAGTGGGGCTGGCTCGCCGACGACGTCACCCTCGCGCACCTGTGCGACGTGACGACCGACGAGATCGCGCGGCTCGCGGCATCCGGCGTCACCGCCACCCACGCCCCTGGGTGCGACCTGCCGATGGGCTGGGGAATCGCCCCGGTCGCCGCGCTCCAGGCCGCGGGCATCACCGTCGGGCTCGGCACGAGCGGCGGCGGCAGCAACGACGCCGGCCACCTCCTCGCGGATGCCCGCCTCGCCATGCAGGTCGCCCCCCTCGTCGGCCCCCCGCTCGCCGCGCGCACCGTGCTCAGCATGGCGACAGAAGGCTCGGCCCGCGGACTCGGCCGACCCGAGCTCGGCCACCTGCGCCCCGGCTCCGCTGCCGACCTCTGCGTCTGGGATGTCTCCGGCGTTGCGGATGCCGGCGTCGCCGACCCCATCGCCGGCCTGCTCTGGGCGAACCCCGGCCGCCGCCCCCGCCACGTCGTCGTCGCCGGACGCGTGGTCGTGCGCGACTACGAGCTCGTCACCGCCGACGAGCGCGAGCTCGTGGAGACGTTGCGCAAGCGGCTCGGCTACAGCTCCAGCACGAGCCGCGGGCACGACGCCCGCGAGACGCACGGGTAGAAGACGTCGTTCGCGGCCTGCTGGTCGGGGCTGAGGATCGAGTCGCGGTGCTCGATCTCCCCCTCCATGACGCGCGTCTCACAGGTGCCGCAGGTGCCCTCGCGGCAGCTCGACAGCACGAGCGTGCCGTTCTCCTCGAGCACGTCCAGCACGCTGCGCTCCGGCGGCACGACGAGGGTCTCGCCGCTGAAGGCCAGCTCGATCTCGAAGGGCTCGGCCCACACGGGAGCGCCGAACTCCTTCGCCTCGAACCTCTCGACCTTCACCTGGCGGCCGACCGCCGCGGTCTCGACGGCCTCGATGAGGCGGGCGGGGCCGCAGCAGTAGGTGGTGGTGAACGGAGCCATGTCGCCGTACAGGGTGGCGAGGTCGAGGCGCGCTCCCTCATCCGCGGCATAGACGTGCACGCGCCCGGGGTGCGCTGAGAGAACGTCGTCGAGCAGCGCCATCGTCGCGCGGGAGCGTCCGGCGTAGTGCAGTTCGTAGTCGACGGAACCCGAGGCGGCGGCATCCAGCATGCGACGGATCGGGGTGATCCCGATGCCGCCGGCGATGAAGACGTAGCGCGTGCCACGCTCGGGCACGAACTCGAAGTGGTTGCGCGGCCCCGCGACCCGCAGGGTGTCACCGACGTCGACCGTGTCGTTGAGCCAGAGCGAGCCGCCACGGCCGTCCTCCTCGCGCAGCACGCCGATCTGCCAGGTCGAGGCCCCCGGCTCACCGCAGAGCGAGTACTGCCGGGTGTCGCCGGACGGCAGGATGACGTCGACATGCGAGCCCGGAAGCCACGACGGCAGCGGCCCGCCCTCCATCGCGGCGAGCTCGAGCAGCACCACCCCGTCGGCGGCCGGCGTGCGCGTGAGCACGCGGAGGTCGAAGGCGGTGGCGTCGAGGGAGCTCATGCCCTTTGTGTATCACGGTGCCCGGGAGCCGTCGAAATCGACGCCAGCATTTAATCCCCTCGGAACACCGCGTTACATGCACGAAATGCGCGCTCCCTAGATTCAACATCAGCACCACCCGCCGACGACCCCAAGGCTGCCCCACGTGACCACACTTCCCCGCACGCTGACACTCCTGAGGAATGCCACGCTGCCGGACGGATCGGTCGTCGACGTCGAGCTCATCGAGGATGTCGTGCGGGCGGTGCGACCAGCTGAGGGCGGCCCCGAGATCCCGGGCGACAGCATCCTCGACCTCACCGGGTACCTACTCATGACCGCGCCGGCCGAGCCGCACGCGCACCTCGACAAGGCCCTGTCGTTCGATCTGATCAACCCGCCCGCGGGCGACCTCGAGCTCGCGATCGACTCGTGGCGCGCCTACAGCCTCACGATGTCGACCGAGTCGATCGTCGAGCGGGCGATGGCTCAGGCGCTCGCCCTGCTGCGCAACGGCACGACCGCGGTGCGCTGCCACGTCGACATGCTCATCGGGCCGGAGCCGCTGCGCGGCGTCGACGCGCTCGTCGAGGTGCGCGACCGCCTGCGCGACCTCATGGACATCGAGCTCGTCGCCCTGCCCGGCCCCGACATCCCGGATGCGACGATCGAGGCGGCGCTCGACCGCGGCCTCGACCTCGTCGGCGGCGCCCCGCACCTGGCTCCGGAGCCGCTTGTCGACCTGCGCCGACTGCTGACGATCGCCCAGCGTCGCGGCCTCGGCGTCGACATCCACACCGACGAGTCGCTCACCGGCGACCCGACCCTGCTCGAGTTCGCCCGCATCGTGAAGGACTGGACCGTGCCGGTCTCGGCCGGTCACTGCGTGCGCCTCGGCACCCTTGACCGTGACGACCTCGACGAGATCATCGCC
>CALRZA010000169.1:0-5147 GCA_943372535.1 Auritidibacter sp. Marseille-P8566 | reverse complement strand
GGTCGTACCGGATGATCTGCTGCGGCCGCAGGAAGGTCGACGCGCCGAGACCCGACGAGAAGCGCGACTGGCCCCCCGTCGGTAGCACGTGGTTGGAGCCCGCGAGATAGTCGCCGAGGCTCACCGGGGAGTTCGGGCCCATGAAGATCGCCCCGGCGTTGTCGATGAGGGCGAGCAGCGCGTCGTTGTCCTCGACCTGCAACTCGAGGTGCTCGGGGCCATACGCGTTGCTGAACGCCGCCGCGGCCGTGAGATCGGGGACGAGCACGATCGCCGACTGCGGGCCGTCGAGCGCGATGCGCACGCGATCGCCGTGGGGGGTCGTGAGGGCGAGGGCGTCTACCTCGGCGACCACGGCATCCGCGAGGTCGACCGAGTCGGTCACGAGCACCGCCGCGGCGAGCTCGTCGTGCTCGGCCTGGCTGATGAGATCGGCGGCGACGAGCACCGGGTCGGCAGCGGCATCCGCGATGACGAGGATCTCGGTGGGGCCGGCCTCGGAGTCGATGCCGACCAGACCGCGCACGAGACGCTTGGCGGCGGCGACGTAGACGTTGCCGGGGCCGGTGATGACATCCACCGGCTCGAGCCCGAGATCCGGGACGCCGTAGGCGAGAGCACCGACGGCCCCGGCGCCGCCCATGGCGTAGACCTCGTCGAGCCCGAGCAGGGCCGCGGCGGCGAGAATCGTCGGGTGCACCCGACCGCCGAAGTCGCGCTGCGGCGGCGAGACGAGCGCGATCGAGCGCACGCCCGCGACCTGCGCGGCGACGGCGTTCATGACGACCGACGACGGATAGACCGCTTTGCCGCCCGGAACGTAGAGTCCGACGCGCGCGACCGGCTGCCAGCGCTGGTCGACGACGGCGCCGGGAGCGAGGGTCGTCGTGGCCGGGGGCGGCACCTGGGCCGCGGTGGCGGACCGCACCCGGTCGATCGCGGTCTCGAGCGACTGCCGCACGGCCGGGTCGAGCTCGGCCAGCGCGTCGGCGAGGTCCTGCGGCGTCATGCGCAGGCGGGCGGGACGCACGCGATCGAGGCGCTCGGCCTGATCGAGCAGGGCCGCCGAGCCGCCGTGGCGCACCTCGTCGATGAGCTCGCGGGCGGTGTCGAGTGCCACCGACACGTCGGTCGCCGGGCGCGGCACGATGCTCGCCAACTCGGTACGGGAGGGCGTGCGGTCGCGGAGGTCGATCGTCTGCATCATGGCCCTCCCATGCTAGTTCGCGTCGGGAGCCCTCCCCGCCGGGCGACCGGCGACCGGTCCGGGGAATACTCCGCGCGGTGGGATGATTGATACCCACGCATGAACGAGACACCCGCACCCCCGCTCCCGCCCTCGGCCGACCCCGGAACCGAGGCCTTCAAGGCCGCCTTCCGACGTCACGCCGCCGGGGTCGCCGCGATCACCGCGCTGACGCCCGAGGGCGTGCCGGTCGGTTTCACCGCGACGTCGCTCGCCTCGCTCGCCGCGGTGCCACCGCTCGCCACCTTCAACATGTCGCGGGTGTCGACTGCCTGGCCGGCGATGGTGCTGGGCAACCGGGTCGTCATCCACATGCTCGGTCCGAACACGCGCGACCTCGCCCAGCGCATGGCGGCCGACCACGCCGAGCGATTCGCCGGCGACCACTGGGAGCGCGGTCCGCACGGCCTGCCCGTGCTGCGCGGCGTGACCGCGTGGATGATCGGACGCGTCATCGACGTGCACCCGGTGCACGGCAACGCCGTCGTCGTCGTGGAGATCGAGCAGGGCGAGCTCGGCCCCGAGGACGAGGCCCTGCTCTACCACGAGCGCACCTACCTCAAGCCCGCAGAACTGTAGTCGCGAAACTCCGAGGCAAGGGCGGCCGTGACTGCCGCAGCCTCGGCACGCGCGCCCTCCCTGCCGGCACGGCCGGCAGAGCGCGCTGCGCTCCGCCGGAACCGGCGTCATGGGCCCAGGCGGCGGCGCGGCAACAAATCAGACCAGGCAGTTGGGGCCGAGCAAGGTCTTCAGCTCGCCGTAGAGGTCGGCCGAGACGGTGACCGGATACGGGATCTCGAACACGCGGGCGGTGTCGCCCTTGATGAGCTTGAGCCGCACCTCGTTGAGGCCGGCGTGACGGATGAGCACGTCATTGAGCGCGGAGATCACCTCGGTCGTCGCCCGCTGCTCCGCCACGGAGATGACGATCGGGCCCGAGCCGAGACTCGGTCCGGTGTCGGGGGTGAACATGCTGACGGCGTGCAGGTTCATGCCGTCGTCGCGCATGCTGACGCGCCCGCGCACGACGACGATCGAGTCGTTCGTGAGTGCCGGCGAGAACTCCTGGTAGGTCTTGCCGAGGAACATCACGCTGATCTCTCCCGCGAAGTCCTCGACGGTGACGATGCCGTACTGGTTGCCCGAGTTGCGGGCGACCCGGTGCTGAACGCTCGTGATGAGGCCCGCGACGGTGACGTGCTCGCCGTCGCCGGCGACATCCCCGCCGAGGATCTCCGTGATCGAGGCGGTCTGGTGCTTCGCGAGCTGGAGCTCGAGGCCGGCGAGCGGATGATCGGAGACGTAGAGCCCGAGCATCTCGCGCTCGAACGCGAGCTTGTCGCGCTTCGACCACTCCGGGCGAACGGGAACCTGATCGACGACCGCCTCGGGTTCGTCCCACAGGCTGTCGAAGTCGAAGCCGACCTGGCCGTGCGCCTCGTTGCGCTTGACGCTGACGGCCGAGTCGCAGGCATCCTCGTGGATCTCGAGCAGGGCCCGCCGGGTCGAGCCGAGCGAGTCGAAGGCGCCCGCCTTGATGAGGGACTCGACGGTGCGCTTGTTGGCGACCGGAATCGGTACCTTGCGCAGGAAGTCGTGGAAGCTCGTGAAGCGCCCCTTCTCCTCGCGAGCCTTGGAGATGAACTCGACGACGCCCGCGCCGACGTTGCGCACGGCGCCGAGCCCGAAGCGGACATCGCCGCCGACGGCCGAGAAGTCGACCCGGGACTCGTTCACGTCGGGGGCGAGCACCTTGATGCCCATGCGGCGGCACTCGCTGAGGTAGAGCCCGAGCTTGTCCTTCGAGTCGCCGACGCTCGTGAGAAGGGCGGCCATGTACTCCGCCGGGAAGTTGGCCTTGAGGTAGGCGGTCCAGTAGCTGAGCACCCCGTATCCCGCGCTGTGCGCCTTGTTGAAGGCGTAGTCGGCGAAGGGCATCAGGGTGTCCCAGAGCTTCTTGACCGCGTCCGTCGAGTAGCCGTTGGCCACCATGCCGGCCTCGAAGTCGGCGTACTGCTTGTCGAGCTCCGACTTCTTCTTCTTGCCCATCGCGCGCCGCAGCACGTCGGCCTGACCGAGCGAGAAGCCCGCCACCTTCTGGGCGACGCTCATCACCTGCTCCTGGTAGACGATGAGACCGTGCGTCGTGCCGAGGATGTCGCGCAGCGGCTCCTCGAGCTCGGGATGGATCGCGTCGACCTCTTCGAGCCCGTTCTTGCGCAGGGCGTACTTCGTGTGCGAGTTCATGCCCATGGGGCCGGGGCGGTAGAGCGCGATGACGGCCGAGATGTCTTCGAAGCTCGTCGGCTTGAGCTGCTTGAGCAGGGCGCGCATCGGTCCGCCATCGAGCTGGAACACGCCGAGCGTGTCCCCTCGGGCGAGCAGGTCATACGTGGCCTGGTCTGCGTCGAGGTCGAGCTCCTCGATCTTCAGGGGGGTGCCGGTGTTCGCCTCGATCATGCGCAGGGCATCCTCGATGACCGTCAGGTTGCGCAGGCCGAGGAAGTCCATCTTGAGCAGACCGAGGTCTTCGAGCGGCGGCTGGTCGAACTGGGTGATGATCGCGCCGTCATCCTCGCGTCGCATGATCGGCAGCACGTCGATGAGCGGCTCGGCGGACATGAGCACACCGGCGGCGTGCACGCCCCACTGGCGCTTGAGGTTCTCGATGCCCTGGGCCGTCTCGAAGACCCGAGCCGACTCGGGGTCGGTCTCGATGAGCGCCCGGAGGTCACCGGCCTCCTTGTAGCGCTCGGCATCCTTGTTGTGCACGTCACCGAGCGAGATGTCTTTGCCCATGATCGCCGGGGGCATCGCCTTGGTGAGCTTCTCACCGACCGAGTAGGGCATGCCGAGCACGCGCGCGGAGTCCTTCAGCGCCTGCTTCGCCTTGATGGTTCCGTAGGTGACGATCTGGGCGACGCGATCCTCGCCGTACTTCTCGGTGACGTAGCGGATGACCTCGGGCCGGCGGCGGTCGTCGAAGTCGACGTCGACATCGGGCATCGAGACGCGCTCGGGGTTCAAGAAGCGCTCGAAGATCAGTCCGTGCGCGAGCGGGTCGAGCTCGGTGATCCCCATGGCGTAGGAGGCCATCGATCCCGCAGCCGAACCACGACCCGGACCGACGCGGATGCCCTGGCTCTTGGCCCACGCGATGAAGTCGGCGACCACCAGGAAGTACCCGGGGAACCCCATCTGGGTGATGACGGACACCTCGTAGTCGGCCTGGGCCTGGCGCGCCTCGTCGATGCCGCCGGGGAAGCGCCTCTTCATGCCGAGCGCCACCTCCTTGGCAAACCACGTCGCCTCGGTCTCCCCCTCCGGCACGGGGAAGCGCGGCATGAGGTCGCGCTTCTCGAACGAGATGTCGCACCGCTCGGCGATGAGCAGCGTGTTGTCGCACGCCTCGGGGTGGTCGGGGAAGAGCGCGCGCATCTGCGCGGCCGACTTGAGGTAGAACTCCTCCGAGTCGAATTTGAAGCGGTTGGGGTCGTCGAGAGTCGAGGCCGACTGCACGCAGAGCAGAGCGGCGTGCGCTCCCGCGTCGTGGGCGTGGGTGTAGTGCAGGTCGTTCGTCGCCAGCAGCGGCAGGCCGAGATCCTTGGCGAGGCGCAGGAGGTCGGTCATCGTGCGACGCTCGATGTCGATGCCGTGATCCATGATCTCGGCGTAGAAGTTGTCTTTGCCGAAGATGTCGCGGAACTCCGCGGCGGCCGCCCGGGCCTCCTCGTACTGGCCGAGGCGCAGTCGGGTCTGCACCTCCCCACCGACGCAGCCCGTCGTGCCGATCACGCCCTTCGCGTAGGTCTGCAGGAGTTCGCGATCCATGCGCGGCTTGAAGTAGTAGCCCTCGATCGACGCGAGGGACGACAACCGGAACAGGTTGTGCATGCCCTCG
>CALRZA010000168.1:0-5163 GCA_943372535.1 Auritidibacter sp. Marseille-P8566 | reverse complement strand
AGGCGAACGGGTTGTTGCCGGGGCGCGGCTTGCCGGGACGGGCCATGCCCTGGTGGGAGGCGAAGGGGTTGTTGCCGGGGCGCGGGATGCCACCCGGGCGCGGTGCGGAGGCCGCGGCCTCCGCAGCCGGCGCGTCGGCCGTGCCGGTCTGGGCCGCCTCGGCCTGAGCCTGGCGCTCGGCGACGGTCAGCGGGGCGGGCGCGACCTCGACGACCTCGGCCGCCTCCACGGGGGCGGGCGTCGGGTCGGCGGGCTTCGGCGCCGCCTTGGGGGCGGCCTTCGGCTTCTCGGGCGCGGGGGCCGGCTTGACGCCGTCGGCGATCAGCGCTTCCTTGACCTTGCGGGCCACGGGGGGCGCCACGCTCGACGACGGTCCCTTGACGTACTGGCCCATCTTCTCGAGCTTCTCGAGGACGGCCTTCGATTCGATGCCGAGTTCGGCAGCGATCTCATGAACTCGTGGGTTAGCCACATTTCTCCTGTCTGGGCCCGACCCCAGAGAGGGCAGGCGTTAGTGCTGGACGGGTCTCATTTCGAGCCGCTCATTAGTTGTCCATAGGTCAATCAGCCTGTTTCTCACGGGGAGCGTCGAGTGACGCTCCGACTGCTGCACGAACCTGATCGATCCCGAGGGCGGTGGACACCCGAAGAGCCCGGCCGAACGCCCTGCGCTTGACAGCGAGCTCGACGCACTCGACGGTGGGATGCACCCACGCGCCTCGACCGGGAAGCGTCGCGGACGGATCCGTGATCACCTCGCCGCGCCGCTCGACCACCCTCATCAGGAGAGACGGTTCTGCGCGCGTGCGGCATCCGATGCAAGTTCGTACGGGTCCAGTGTAGCCGTCCCGACGCCCCGACACCTCCCCCTGGCGTGTCGGCCCGGAACCCGCCACTACTGTTGCGCTATGACGAAGTCGCTCACCGCCGAGTTCCACGTGCGACCGGGATGCGAGCAGCGCGTTCGCGAGCTGGTTCTCGAGCTCACCGCGCTGGTTCGCGATGAGCCCGGCAACGTGCTCTTCCTGCCGTTCGTCAGCGCGGAGGACCCCCGTCACTACACCGTCTTCGAGATGTACGAAGATGACGACGCATTCCGCGCGCACCTCGCAGCGGACTACGGAGTGCGCTTCAACGCCGAACTGGCAAGCCTGATCGAGGGCGACGCCTCGACGCTGCACCACCTCGACGCGGTCGAGCCGGCTCGGGCCGACGCCTGACGTCGACGGCGGGCTGGCGATCGGTCAGAGCAGCCCTGACGGAAGCTCGGCCGCCGTCGGAGGCTGAGCGCCCGCTCGCGCGACCGTCATCGCGCCGCACGTCATCGCGAGGTCGATGAGCTCGCCGGCCGTGGCCGAATCGAGCCGTGCGAGCCTCTCGCGGCCGAGAGACCCGGTCAGCGATCGACGCTGAAGGCCGCCGATGAGACCCGCCATGAAGGCATCGCCTGCCCCGATCGAGTCCACCACGTCGACGACGAGGCCCGGTCGGCTCTCGACGCCGGCCGCGGTCGAGACGTGAGCCCCGTCGCCGCCCCGGGTGATCACGACGATCGCGGCACCGAGAGCCCGCCACGCCGCCGCGACGTCGGCGAGGGCGACCCCGGGATAGAGCCACTCGACGTCTTCGTCGCTGGCCTTCACCACATCACTCATCGAGACGTACCGCTCCACCAGCGCGAGAGCCGCCGCGTGGTCGGGAAGGAACTGGGCGCGGATGTTGGGGTCGAAGCTCACGGTGGCGGTGGCCGAGAGATCACGCACCAGCGACTCCACCGCCTGGGCGCCCGGGGACAGGAACGCCCCGATCGAGCCGGTGTGCACATGGGAAACGGCGAAGGTGCCGGCCGCGGGAACGGCAGGCGACCAGTCGACATCGAAGAGGTAGTCCGGCGCCCCGGCCTCGTTCAGCGTCACGCGGGCGGATGACGTGCGACGACCCGGCTCACGACCGGGGATGAGCGACACCCCGCTGGGCTGCAGGTGGTCGCTGATCGCCTGACCGTAGTCGTCGTCGCCCAGGGCGGTCACGAACTGCACCGGGAACCCCAGTCGGGCGACGCCCAGGCTCACGTTCATCGGCGACCCACCCGGATGCTCGACGACGGCGTCGCCTCGCACCACGACATCCATGAGTGCTTCGCCGAGCACCAACGTGGTGCCCTGCCCGATCTCGGTCATCTAGTCCCCTTCGACGCTGACCGTCCCGATGCTGCCGGTGATGGTCCCGATGAGAGTATCGCCTGTGAACTCGCTCGTCGGCGCATCCCGCACGACCTTGCCCAGCCGCAGCACGACGATGCGGTCGGTGACCTCCATGACGTGCGGCAGGGTGTGTGAGATGAAGATCACGCCGAGGCCCTTCGCCTTCGCGGCACGGATGACCTCGAGCACTTCACCGGCCTGACGAGCCCCGAGGTGGTTGGTCGGCTCGTCGAGGATGATCACCTTGCGCGCCCAGCTGACGGCACGACCGATCGCCACCGCCTGACGCTGACCTCCGGAGAGCTGCGACACGGCGCGACCCGATGCGGGAACGGCGATGCCGACGCGCTCCAGGTCGTCGTGGGCTTCGCGCTCCATCGTCTTCTTGGCGAGGAAGCCGAGCTTTCCGAGGATGCCCTTGACCGTGATCTCGCGACCGAGGAAGACGTTCTGCGACACGGTCAGATGCGGAGCAAGACCGGAGTCCTGATAGAGCGTCTCGATTCCGGCGTCGAGGGCGGCTCGCGGAGAGCTCCACACCTGCTCGTGGCCGTCGAGCTTGATCGTGCCGGAGTCGGGCTGATGGGCCCCGGAGAGCACCTTCACGAGCGTCGACTTGCCGGCCCCGTTGTCGCCGACCAGGCCGACGACCTCGCCGGCGTGAAGCTTGAGGCTCGCCCCGTCGAGCGCGACGACCGATCCGTAGCTCTTGGTGACGTTGATGACCTCGTAGATCAGTTCGCCCGACATCACTTTCTCCCGTTCCGGTTCTGAAGCACCTGCGCGGCGACGGCGGCGGCGATGAGCACGGCGACGACGACCTTCTTCCAGTCGGGAGCGACCCCGACCATGATGAGACCCGATTGCACCGTGAACAGGATGAGGGCGCCCAGGATCGTGCCCCAGATGCGCCCGACCCCGCCCATGAGCGACGCGCCGCCGATGACGACCGCGGCGATCGCATCCAGCTCGCGTCCCGTTCCCGATGAGGGCGACCCCGCCCCGAGGCGGATGTAGACGTACATTCCTGCGAGCCCCGCGAGGGCACCGGAGAGGGCGTACACCCACGTGAGGTGACGCTTAACGTTGATGCCCGCGGCACTCGCCGCGAACGAGTTGGACCCGATCGCGTAGGTGTACAAGCCGAACCGCGACTTGTGCAGGAACAGCCCCGCGATGGCGATGACGATGATGACGGCGAGCACGGCCCACGAGAACGGGTTGAGCTGCGGGTTCATCGACGAGATGAGGGTGAAGTCGTTCGCGCTGCCGATCGGGGCGCCGTTCGAGATGATGACCGAGAAGCCGAGGCACGCCCCCATGGTGGCCAGGGTCGCGATGAACGGCACGATCTTGAACACATTGATGAGCACGGCGTTGACCAGCCCGACAGCCAGTCCCACCCCGACCGCGACCAGGGTGCCGACCGCGAGGCCGGGCCACGCATCCGGGCCCTTGATGGTCTGATCGAGACCGAGGCCGTTGGCCATGGTCCATGCGGCGATGACGCCGCTGAGACCGACGATGGCACCCACCGAGAGGTCGATGCCCCCGCTGATGACCACGAAGGTCTGACCGACAGCGATCAGGACCACCGAACCCCAGTCCGTGAGGATGTTGTTCGCAGTGGCGACGGAGAAGAATTTGGGTTCGAGGATCGAGAACACGGCCACGAGGATGATCATCACTCCGATGAGGATGGTCGTCTGGTTCGTCGCTGTCGCGATCAGATGATCGCGCCGATTCTTCCGTGCCACCGCTGTGGCCTGATCGCTGCCCGTCATGTCGTTATCCTGACCTAGTTGGCGACGTAGGTGTACTTGGCGAGGTCCGCCGCGGACGTGTTCGCGTCGAGGATGACGTTGGGGATGACGACCTCAGCCGCCGTCGACGTCTTGCCCTCGCGGATGAACTCGACGATCGTCTTGATGGCCAGACGCGCTTCCGCGGCCGGGTCCTGAGCGATCAGCGCGGTGAAGATGCCCGCCTCGATCTTCGCGACGTTGTCGGGGTAGGCGTCGTAGCCGACGAGACCGATGGTGCCGGCGAGGCCCTTGGCCTCGAGAGCGGCGGCCGCGCCGGAGGCGTTGGTGCCGTCGATCGCGAAGATGCCGTCGAGGCCCGGGAACTTGGTGAGCCAGTTGTTGACGTTGGTCGAGGCCTTCTCCGGGTTCGACTCGGAGTAGGCGACATCCATGATCTCGATGCCGGGGTACTCGGCCTCGATCTGCGCGGTGAAGCCGTCGAGACGGCCGACGTTGGTCGTGGCGGTCGGGCTCGTGAGGCCGACGACGACCTCGTAGCTGCCGCCCTCCTCGTAGCCGATCTTCGCCGCGAGGGCGTCAGCGGCCTTCGCGCCACCGTCGGCGTTGTCGCCGGTGATGAAGGTCAGCACGTCGCTCAGGTCCTCGACGCGGGTGTCGACGTTGGCCACGACGACGCCGGCTGCGACGGCCTTGTCGACCGACGCCTGCAGCGCGGTGGGGTCGGTGGGGATGAGCACGAGCGCGGTCGGCTGGTTGGCGAGAACGGCATCCACGATCGGGATCTGGGTCTCGGCGGAGTAGTTGGCCGGGTCGCCCTGCCAGACGAGGGTCACACCCTGAGCGGCGGCCTCCTCCTCGGCTCCGACCTTCATGGCCTGGAAGAACGGGTCGGACTCGGCGCCCATCACGAAGGCGATGGTGATCTCCTCCTCGGCGGGCTCACCAGAGGCGGCGCAGCCTGCCGTGACGAGAGTGAGGGCGGCGACCGCAGCGGCGGCGGCGACCCAGCGATGTGAAGTCTTCATTGATTTCTCCTGGATGATCGCCGAGTTCGGCGACGTCTGACCAGGTCGGACATCGTCGTCTCGGAAATGATGGATGCTGCTCACGATTTGCGAGAACGATCTCGCAAACCGGTATCATGGTGACATCCGAGCGAGTCGATTGCAAATCTGATCTCGTAACGGTTACGT
>CALRZA010000167.1:0-5165 GCA_943372535.1 Auritidibacter sp. Marseille-P8566 | reverse complement strand
GGCATGGTCTGGCAGCGCGGCGGACAGTGGTTCTCGAACAACGGTGACGACTGGACGGTCGACCTGACCAGCCCCGAGTCGCTCGAGGTCGCCGACTACTGGCAGGGCCTTCTCGACCGCGGTGAGGTCTCGACTCTCGCCTCGTTCTCCGACGAGTGGAACGCGTCGTTCAACACGGGCCAGCAGTGGACCTGGATCTCGGCGGTGTGGGGCGCGGGCACGATCCGCAGCGGTGCTCCGGACACCTCCGGCAAGTGGGCGGTTGCTCTCATGCCGCAGTGGAACGAAGGCGACAACGCCGCCGGCAACTGGGGCGGATCGTCGACCGCGGTGCTCAAGGGATCGAAGCACCCGTACGAGGCGGCTCAGTTCGCCCTCTGGCTGAACACCGACCCGGAGGCCCTGGAGCTCGCCAACGAGCTCGGTGGGCTCTACCCCGCCTCGAAGGACGGCGCGAGCCTGCCCGTCTTCACGGCGGAGCAGGAGTTCTACGGCGGCCAGAAGATCTACGACGTGTTCGCTGAGGCCTCGGCTCAGGTCATCCCCAACTTCGTCTGGGGCCCGACCATGACGCAGACCTACACCGACGTGTCCGATGGATTCGGCACCGTGCTGGGTGGAACGGGTACGCTGGCGGATGCGCTGGCGACCGGCACCGAGAAGACGATCGCCGCCCTCAAGGCGCAGTCCATTCCCGTCGCGGAGTAACACGATCACTCGCTTCATCCACCTCCGTGCCTCGGGCACCAGCGTTCTGCTGGATGCCCGGGGCACGGGGGTTCCTCTTTTTCTGCACTGGGGTGCCGACGTCGGCGATCTCACCTCCTCCCAACTCGAGGCGTTCGCCGCTTCGCAGACCGTCGCGGTGCCCCCCAGCTCGATCGCCCTGCCGGCGACGCTCAGCCTGATCCCGGTCGCCAGCGAGGGCTGGAGCGGGACGCCGGGTTTCAGCGCGAGCCGCGATCGCGGCACCGTCGATCCGTCTCTCGCCCTGACCGATCTCGAGCAACCCGATGCGGGCTCGGTCGTCGTGGCCCTCGCCGACTCCGCCGCCGGCCTGTCGCTGCGACTCGAGGTGTCGCTCTCGGCGGAGGGCGTTCTCGCGTCGAGATACGCGGTGACCAACACCGGCGACCGCGACCTCGGAGTCGCTCGGCTGGGCGTCACGCTTCCGATCGCACCGCGCGCCCACGAGATCCTCGACGTCACGGGACGGTGGTCGTTCGAACGGCGCCCGCAGCGCCGCTCGATCGCTCACGGAACCTGGAGCCGCCAGACCCGCCACGGCCGCAACGGACACGACAGCCCCGAGCTGCTCGCGGCGGGCACTCCCGCGTTCGGCTTCCGCCGGGGGGAGGTCTGGGCGGTGCATCTCGCGTACAGCGGCGACCACGATCTCTTCGCGGAGTCGCACGCGACGGGTCAGGCGGTGCTCGGCGTGGCCGAGCTTCTGGCCCCGGGCGAAGTGGTGTTGGCCCCGGGCGAGACCTACACCGCTCCCGACGTGCTCGCGGCCTGGTCTCCGGAGGGTCTGGATGGGGTCTCCCAGCGATACCACTCGTGGACCCGCCGTCGTCGGGCGACGAAGGCGATGCCCCTGGCGCCGCGTCCGGTCATCCTCAACACCTGGGAGGCCGTCTACTTCGATCACGACGTGACGCGGCTGAAGCAGCTCGCGACGACGGCCGCCGCGGTCGGGGTCGAGCGATTCGTTCTCGATGACGGCTGGATGACCGGCCGGATCGACGACACCCGAGCCCTGGGCGACTGGACGGTGGACCCCGTGCGCTGGCCCGACGGCCTCGCCCCGATCATCGATCACGTGCGCTCCCTCGGCATGGACTTCGGGCTGTGGGTCGAGCCCGAGATGGTGAGCCTCGACTCGGAGGTGGCGCGCGCGCATCCGGACTGGGTGCTGCGCGGATCGCCCGACCGGCTCCCGCAGTCGTGGCGGCAGCAGTACGCGCTCGATCTCGACAACCCGGACGCGTTCGCCGCCGTGCTGTCGCAGCTGTGCGCGTTGCTCGACGAGTACGAGATCGCCTACCTCAAGTGGGATCAGAATCGTGACCTGCTCGGCGGGTCGGCCCACCGGCAGACGCGGGCGACGTGGCGTCTCATGGCGGAGTTGAACGCGCGCTACCCGGCACTCGAGATCGAGTCGTGCTCGTCCGGTGGCGGTCGTACCGATCTGGGCGTGCTCCAGTACGCCGACCGGGTCTGGGCGAGCGACACCAACGATCCCCTTGAGCGGCAGCAGATCCAGCGCTACTCCTCGATCGTTCTTCCCCCCGAGGTCATCGGCAGTCACCTCGGTGCCGCCGTCGCGCACACGACGGGTCGCGCGACGGATCTCGGCTTCCGGTTGGCGACCGCGTTCTTCGGCTCCGCGGGCATCGAATGGGATCTCACGACCGCGACGCCCGACGAGCTCGCATCCGTCACGACCTGGGTCGCGGCCTATCGACAGCATCGATCGCTGCTGCACACCGGCACGGTCGTGCGGGCGGATCCCGCGGATGCGGCCCTCGAGCTGCACGGCGTGGTGGCGGGCGATCGCGGGGAGGCGATCTATGCCGCCGTGTGCGTCGAGGCTCCTCGGGATGCCGTGGCGACCGGCATGATCCTGCCCGGGCTCGATGAGAACGCGGTCTATCGGGTCGAACCGCTCGACCTCGGTGCCGAGGTGCGCCACTTCCACAGCGTGCCGCCGTGGTTGACCGCGGGTGGAGTGACCCTTCCCGGCAGCATCCTCGCTCGCACTGGGATCGCGTGGCCGCAGCTGCAGCCCCAGCAGGCGCTGGTGCTGCGCACCGTGCGTCTCTAGCGGGTCTCGTGCAGCACCCGCACGGCGCCGCCGGGGATGCTCAGGGTGCCATCGACGATGTCCCCGGTGATCAGCTCGACCCCTGACCCGGCAAGGCTCACCCCATCCGGCGAATGGTTGATCACGAACGTGAAGCGGTCGGTCGCGCTGGAGCGGGTCACACACTCGACGTCGACACCGAAGGGTGACCCGGCGACTCCGGCCTGCGCGAGCTCGGTGCGCAGAAGGGTCGCGTAGGCCTTGTCATCGAGGGCGGTCGCCACGTACACCGCGCGACCGGCGCCGAAGTCGTTGGCCAGCACGGCGGGGTGTCCTGCGGTGGGACCCGACGAGAACTGGGCGAGCGGCGTGGCGCTCGTCGGCCGCACGACCTCGCTCCAGAGCGATCCGGTCGACCCGTTCGAGAGGCTGACGGACTGGTCGGCGAGCAGGGGGAAGAACTCCTCCGTCCACGCCCCGAGCAGATCAGGGAACGCGCCGGGAGGGGTGCTCGACCCGGCGGTCACCCGGAACCTGAGCTGGTCATCCACGATGCCGGTGAAGAAGGTGACGATCGCGTGCCCGCCCTGGGCGACGTAGTCGGTGAGCAGCTGAGCCTCGGCGTCCGACACGGTGTAGAGCGTCGGAACGATCACCAAGGAGTACGCCGAGAGGTCGCCACCCGGAGGCACGATGTCGAGGGTCACCCCGCAGGCGCGCGCGGCACGGTAGGCCCGGTGCACCTCATCCAGGTAGCGGACGTCCTGAGACGGATGCGACCCGTCTTGCGTGGACCACCACGACTCCCAACTGAAGACCAGCGCCGCCCGCGCCTCGACCCGGCTGCCGCTCACCGGCGCGAGGCGTTGCAGCACCTGCCCCAGCTCGCGACTCTCCCGCCAGATCTTCGAGTCGGTGCCGGCGTGCGGCAGCAGCGCGGAATGGAATTTCTCGGCACCCTGGGGAGAGGCCCTCCACTGGAAGAAGCAGATGCCATCGGCGCCGCGCGCGAGGTGGGTCGCCGCCGTTCGCAGCAGTTCGCCTGGCTGCTTCGCGAGGTTGCGGGGCTGCCAGCTCACGGCGCTCGTCGCCGTCTCCATCAGGATCCACGGCGCACCGTCGGCGAGCCCCCGGGTGAGGTCGGCCGCGAACGAGACCTCGTGCTCCGGATGCGCGAGTCGGTGGTCGGGGTAGTGGTCGTTGGCGATGACATCCATCTCCGGAGCCCAGCGCCAGTAGTCCTGCGTCTTGATGTGGGCGGTGACCATGAAGTTGGTCGTGACCGGAACGCTGCTGGCCGCTCGCAGCACGGCCGCTTCGTCGCGGTAGTAGCCGAGCAGTTCGTCAGAACTGAACCGTTCGAAGTCGAGGCGGTGAGCCGGGTTGCCCGCTGACAGAGTGAGCCGGGGCGGCAGGATCTCGGCGAAGTCGCCGTAGCGCTGGCTCCAGAAGGTGGTGCCCCACGCCTCGTTGAGTCGCTCGATCGTGCTGTAGCGGCTTTCGAGCCAGCGTCGGAAGGCCGCGGCCGACACGTCGCAGTAGCAGAGGGCGTTGTGGCACCCGAGTTCGTTCGAGACGTGCCAGAGGGCGATCGCGGGATGACGTCCATACCGTTCGGCGACGGCGGCGGTCAGCCGCAGGGCGTGCTCGCGAAAGACCGGCGAGCTCGGGCACCAGGCCTGGCGCCCACCCGGCCAGCGCGTCGATCCGTCGGCCATGACCGGCAGGATCTCGGGATGCGCGGTCGAGAGCCACGGGGGTGGCGACGAGGTGCCGGTGCCCAGATTGATGCGGATGCCCGCCTCATGCAGCAGGCCGATGACGGTGTCGAGCCCGCCGAAATCGTACGTTCCGGGCGAGGGCTCGAGAGTCGCCCATCCGAAGATGTTGATCGCGACGAGATCGACCCCCGCGTCGACCATGAGGGCGATGTCGTCGGGCCAGACCTCCGCCGGCCATTGCTCGGGGTTGTAGTCGCAGCCGAAGAGGATCCGGTCCCGCTGCCACCCGCGCGCGCCACTCGGCAGCTGGTGTCGCTTCACAGCAACCTCCTCCGGCACTTCCCCGTGCCATCTGTGAGCGTGCACAGACGATGACGAAAATAGACCCGCTCTCTCGGAGCGGGCTCGAAATCACAGTATCCCGCGGCGCTGGTGAGTGTCAATTGGGAGCGTTCACGCACCGGGTCATCGCCACTAACATGGCACCATGCGACACCCTGCGGCTCGTCCGAAGCGAGCGACGATCTTCGACGTCGCCGAGGCCGCCAACGTGTCGCGGGGCACCGTCTCCCGCATGCTCAACGGGGAGAAGTACGTCTCGAAGGCCTCGCGCGCCGCGATCGAACAGGCGATCGCCG
>CALRZA010000166.1:0-5186 GCA_943372535.1 Auritidibacter sp. Marseille-P8566 | reverse complement strand
CCGAGATCCCGCAGCAGTGGGAGTCCCCCAAGTCGGGCCAGGAGGGCGTTCTCCTCGGCGATGACGGCGCCCCGGTCATCCTCGACGAGACCGAGGCCAAGGTGCCCCGCAGCCACTGGGACATGCTGCTCGAGCGCCGCACGCGGCCTGAGCTCGAAGAGCTGCTCCAGGAGCGGCTCGACTACCTGCGCTCCCGCCGGGGCCAGGACAAGATCGGCGCCTAGCGCGCCACCATCTTCTGCGGCCGGTGCCACTGCCCTCGGGCGGCGACACCGGCCGCTGTCATTGCCCCGAGCCCCAGCAGCGCGACGAACCACTCGATCTGCCGGCCTAGCGCCACCGCGGGCGTGATCGTCGTCGAGAGCGGCACCGTCTCGAGCATCGCATCGGCCGTGAACCAGGGCAGCTCGGCGATCGTCGATCCATCAGGCGCGATCATGGCACTCAGGCCGACGGTCGAGATGTTGACGACGGTGCGACCGAGCTCGAGGGCCCGGATGCGGGCGATCGCGAGCTGCTGAGCGCTCTCGTCGGTGCGCCCGAAGTCGGCGGTGTTCGACGAGGCGAAGATCACCTGCGCGCCCTGCTCGACGCTCTCGGTGAGGATCTGGTCGTCGACGATGTCGAAGCAGATGTTCACGCCCACGATGACCCCGTCGAGGTCGAACACCATGTCGGTCGTCCCCGGGGTGTACTCGCGGGCGACGAGGTCGATCAGGTCGGGCGCGAACGGCCTCCAGAACGCGCGGTCGGGGATGTACTCACCGAACGGCACCGGGTGGCGCTTGTCGTACAGATCCAGTGCTCCCGAGCCCGCGTCCCACAGGATCACGCTGTTGTAGGTGAGGCCGTCGCGCTCGGTCACGCCCCATCCGATCAGCGGCGCACTGAGCTCTTCGCTGACGCGGTCGAACACGCTCGCCGTGTAGAGATCGGTCAGGGCACTGCGATCCGCGCCGCCCTCGGGCCAGACCACTACGTCGACGTCCTCGCCGAACAGCGGTCGCGTCGCGTCGAGTTGGGCCTGCAGCAGATCGCCCGGCTCGCGCTGATCGAAATAGCCGGCCTTGCCGTTGCCCTGAACCGCTGCGACCCGAAGTTCGCCCGAGGTCGCGACGGGGAAGGCCGGAATGACGAGGAGCAGGGCGGCAAGGCCGACGGCGGTGGTCGCCCGCACGAGCGCGGGCACGGAGCCGAGCCTGACGGCTTCGATGGCGACCGCGGTGACGAGCACCATGAGGAAGCTCACCCCCGACACCCCCACCCACGCGAAGAGCGGCGCGAGCGGCCCCTCCGATTGCGAGAGGGCCACTCGGCCCCACGCGAAGCCGCCGTAGGGCCAGACGCTCGCCCATGCTTCCCGAGCCGTCCAGAGGCCTGCCACGGCCGTCGGGAGCAGCAGAAGGCGCCCGGCGGCGCTCGGGAAGGCCACGGGCATCCACCGGTAGGCGAGGGCGATCGCCCCCGCCCCCGCCGCGAAGAACAGCGACTCGAGCACACTGAGGGCCGACATCGGCAGCGGGCCGAGGAAGAGCGACGCCCACTGGATGTGGGTGAAGTAGAAGCTCGCCCCCGCGATGAAGCCCACGAGCAGGGCGCTGCCGAGACGGCGGCCGATCAGGGTCACCAGCACCAGGGCGATGCCGACGAAGGTCAGCGGCCAGAGGTCGTTGTCGGGGAAGCCGGCATCCATGATCGGACCGGATGCCAGCGCGACGACGATCGCCGCCCAGAGCGGCAGCACGGGCGTCGTCGCTCGGGTGGACTCGGAAATCACGTCGTCGAGCCTAGGCGACGGAACTGTATGCCACGATGCCGCGGCGGATCGCGTCCAGAGCCGTGTGGGCGGTGCGACCCACCTCCCCCGGGGCGACCACGGAGAGCTGGTCGAGCAGGTCGATCGTCTGCTTGGTCCAGCGCACGAAGTCGCCGGCGGCGAGGTCGGCCTCCTGCAGCACGGCGTCGAGGCTCGTGCCGCTCGCCCAGCGGTACATCGCCAACGCCAGGCCCGTCGAGAGCGGCTGGCTGCCGGGCAGCTTGTGCAGGCGTTCGAGATCGTCGAGCTGCGCCCAGAGGTCGCCGGTGCGATCGAAGGCGTCGCGGAAGCGGCCGCGCGGCAGGTGCCGGTCACCCAGCTCCCCCTCCTCGCGGCGGGGCTCGTAGACGAGGGTCGTGGCCATCGCGGCCAGCGACGCGGGATCGAGGTCGTTCCAGAAGCCGCGGCGGATCGACTCCGCGACCAGCAGGTCGCGTTCGCCGTAGATGCGACGGAGCATCCGCCCGTCCGGACTCAGCGTCAGGCTGCCGTTCTTCGGGTCGGCCAGGAGGTACCCGAGCTCGAGGAGCACGTCGGAGACGCGGTCGAAGACCTTCGCGACGGCGCCCGTGCGGGTGCGGATCTGCGCGGTGAGCTGGTCGGTCTCCCGCTTGAGCTTGAACCAGCGCTCGGCCCATCGGGCGTGGTTCTCGCGATCGGAGCAGGTGTGGCAGGCGTGCTGCTTCATGCGGCGCCGCAACTCGGCCAGCTGGCGCTGACGCTTCTCGCGCTCGGCGCGGCTCGCGGTGTTCGACATGCCCTTGCGCTCGAGATCGGTGAGCTCGCGGCGGATCGTCGAGTACTCGCGGAAGTCGCCCAGGTGGCAGGTCATCGACGACGCGTAGCCCTCGAGCGACTGCTCCTGAGACCGCACTTTGCGGGCCAGATCGACGACCGCGCGGTCGGCCTGGAACTGCGCGAAGCTCGACTCGAGGATCTCGCGCGTGCGCTCGCGCCCGAACTGCTCGATGAGATTGACGGCCATGTTGTAGGTCGGGCGGAAGCTGGAGTTGAGCGGGTAGGTGCGCCGCGAGGCGAGCGAGGCGACCGCCTGCGGGTCGAGACCGTCGACCCATTGGATGACCGAGTGCCCTTCGACATCGATCCCCCGTCGACCGGCTCGGCCGGTCAGCTGGGTGTACTCCCCCGGCGTGATCGGAACCCGAGCCTCGCCGTTGAACTTCTCGAGCTTCTCGAGCACGACGGTGCGCGCGGGCATGTTGATTCCCAGCGCCAGAGTCTCGGTCGCGAAGACCACCTTGACCAGCTTCTTCTGGAAGAGCTCCTCGACGACCTCCTTGAAGGCGGGCAGCAGGCCGGCGTGGTGGGCGGCGACGCCGCGCTCGAGGCCGGTCAGCCAGTCCCAGTAGCCGAGCACGGCAAGATCCTCGTCGAGCAGGGTGCGGCAGCGCTCCTCGACGATCGCGCGGATCTCCTCGCGCTCCTGCTGCGTCGTCAGCCGCACGCCGGAGCGCAGCACCCGCGAGACCGCCTGGTCGCACCCCACGCGACTGAAGATGAAGAAGATCGCGGGCAGGAGGTTGTGCGAGTCGAGGAGCTTCACGACATCCGCGCGCTCCATGCGCTGGTTCTCGGGGCGGCCGCCGCGCGAGTGGTAGCGCCCGACATCCTTCATCTGACGCGAGCTCAGCGTGCGACCGCCGTACCGCGCCATCTGCACCAGCTCGGGATTCACGCGGTGGGTCGCGGCGAGCCCCGACGAGTCGAACAGGTCGATGAGCTTGGTGCGCATGAGGATGTGCTGGTCGAGGGGCACGGGACGGTCCTCGGAGACGATCACCTCGGTGTCGCCGCGCACCGCCTGCAACCAGTCGCCGAACTCCTCGGCGTTGGAGACCGTGGCGCTGAGCGAGACCATGCGCACATGCTCGGGCAGGTGGATGATGACCTCCTCCCACACCGCCCCGCGGAAGCGATCGGCCAGGAAGTGCACCTCGTCCATGACGACGACGGCGAGATGGCGCAGCAGATCGGAATCCGCGTAGAGCATGTTGCGCAGCACCTCGGTCGTCATGACGACGATGCGGGCACCGGAGTTGACGTTGGTGTCACCGGTCAGCAGGCCGACCTCGTCCGGGCCGTACTCGGCGACGAGCTCCTGGAACTTCTGATTGCTCAGGGCCTTCATCGGCGCGGTGTAGAAGACCTTGGATGTCGCATCCTGCATCGCGCGGAAGATCGCGAACTCCGCGATGATCGTCTTGCCCGCGCCGGTGGGGGCGGCGACGAGCACGCTCTTGCCCTCCTCGAACGCGGTGCACGCGGCGATCTGGAACGAGTCGAGATCGAAGCGCTGGCGCGCCCGGAACATCTCGAGCACGGGGGTACCCCGCCGCTTCTTCGCTGCCGCGAAACGCTCCGCCGGGGACAGCTGGTCGGTCACGTCCCCAGCCTAGGCGACGGGATGCGACCGAACCTCGTCGCGCGCTCAGACGGGCGCGGGAGCGTCTTCGAAGGTCGAGGCTCGCCTCTCGACGGCGCGGTCATGAACCCAAGCGATGAAGGCCGCGGCGAAGTAGAGCGCGATCATCGGGATCGCGAGAAGGAACATCGAGATCACGTCGGCCGCGGGCGTGGCGATCGCGCAGAACAGCGAGATCACGAGGATCGCCACCCGCCAGCTCTTGAGGATAGAGCGCGCCGAGAGCACTCCGACGAAGTTGAGGAGCACGAGGAACACCGGCAGCACGAACCCGATGCCGATGGCCAGCGAGAGCTTCATGACGAAGTCGTAGTAGGTCTTGGCCTGCAGCAGGGTCGCCTCCTCGTTCGACGAGAACGACGTGAGCAGTTCGACCATGTGCGGGAACAGGAACCATCCGGTCGCCGCCCCGGCGAGGAACAGCGGCACGGCCGAGAAGAAGAAGCCGAAGGTGTAGCGCTTCTCGCGGCCGGTCAGCCCGGGAACGAGAAAGGCGAACAGCTGGTAGAGCCACACCGGGCTGGCGATCACGAGCCCGATCGTCATCGCGATCGCGAACCTCAGGTCGAACGCCTCGGTCACCGAGCTGTAGACGATCTGAGCGTTGCGCTTCTCGGCGATCGCATCGATCGGCACCCGCAGGGCGTCGATGACGTACGGCGCGACGATGAAGCCGATGATCGCCGCCAGGATGATGGCGATGGCGGAGATGATCAACCGCGTGCGCAATTCGCGCAGGTGCTCGCCGAGCGACATCTTGCGGTCGCCCCCGCCGCGCCCCCGGCGTTCTCGGGTGGCCATGCGGTGCTAGGACTTCGGCTTGGAGCTCTTCGGCGTCGTCTTGGTGGCCTGCGGCACTTCGGACTCGGCCGCGGCGTCATCCACGACGACGTCGTTGCCGTTCTCGTCCTTCATCGTCTTGACCTC
>CALRZA010000165.1:0-5193 GCA_943372535.1 Auritidibacter sp. Marseille-P8566 | reverse complement strand
CGCGTGCTGCGTTCGGGTTCTCGCCCACGGCCCGGAACTGGAAGCCGAGGTTGGAGCGGTTCATCAGGTACCAGACGTAGACCGTCGCGATGATCGCGAACACGAACCCGAGGTGCAGGTTGTAGTTCGGGCCGAGGATCAGGGGGAACACGGCCGTCTCGAGCATCGCCGGAGACTTGGGGTTCGTCGACCCCGGCGCCTGGAGGGCGCCCTTCGTCTGCAGCAGGAACGAGATGAAGTAGAACCCGATGAAGTTGAGCATGATCGTGACGATCACCTCGTGGGCTCCCGTGCGCGCCTTGAGCAGACCGGCGATGCCGCCCCAGATCGCGCCCGCGATCATGCCCGCCGCGACCGCGACGATGAGGTGGATGCCGAACGGCAGCGGCCAGGCGAAGCCGACGTAGCCGGCGGCACCGGCGGCGACGACCATCTGGCCACGACCACCGATGTTGAACATGCCCGCGCGGAACGCGACCGCCACGCCGAGACCGGCGGCGATAAGCGGGGTGGCGAACGTGAGCGTCTCGGTGAACGGGCGGATGCCGTCCGCGAAGCCCGGGCGGCGGAAGTTGTAGATCGAGCCCTGGAACAGTGCGCTGTAGGCGCCGGCCACGGCATCCCAGATCGCCGCGAAGGTGTCCGCGGGGCGCGAGAAGAAGTAGCCCGCCGCCTCCTGCACCTTGTCGTCGGTGAACGCGATGAGGATGGCGCCGACGACCATCGCGAGCACGACGGCGAGCACGGAGATCATCGCGTTGCCGCCGAGGATGTCCTTGAGCACCTGCTGGCTGCGCGACGGCGGCTCGAAGGCGGCCGGGTCGACCCCGGTGGGGGCGGTCTGATCGGTCATGCTGCGGCTCCTGCCGACTCGGGGTGCTCGCCGGCCATCATGAGGCCGAGAACCTCTCGGGGGGTGTCACCGGGCACGATGCCGATGATCGATCCGCGGTACATCACGGCGATGCGGTCCGCGAGGGCGGCCACTTCGTCGAGCTCGGTGGAGACGACGATGACCGGCACGCCGGCATCCCGGGCCGCGACGATGCGGGTGTGCACGAACTCGATCGATCCGACGTCGAGACCGCGGGTGGGCTGTGCGGCGACGAAGAGCTTGAGCTCGCGGCTGAGCTCGCGGGCGAGCACGACCTTCTGCTGGTTGCCGCCCGAGAGCTTGCCCGCCTTGGTGCCGATGCCCTGGGCTCGGATGTCGAACTCGCCGAGCTTCTCCTGGGCGAACTCCGCGAGGTAGCCGAGCTGCAGGGCGCCGAACTTCGAGAACGGGGCGCGGTCGGCCCGGTCGAGCATGAGGTTCTCGGCGATCGTGAACTCGGCGACGAGGCCGTCCTCCTTGCGGTCCTCGGGCACGAAGCCCACACCGGCGTCGAGGATGTGCTTGACCGACTTGCCCGAGATCTGCTTGCCATCGAGGATGATCGTGCCGGTGACCCGGGGCTGGAGCCCCATGATCGCCTCGGTGAGCTCGGTCTGGCCGTTGCCCTGCACTCCGGCGATCGCGAGGATCTCGCCCGCGTGCACCTCGAAGCTCACGTTGTTGACGACGAGCTGCTGACGGTGGTCGATCACCGAGAGGTTGGTGACGACGAGATCGGTGGCTCCCGGCTTGGCCGGGCTCTTCTCGATCATGAGGTCGACGGCGCGACCCACCATTAGCGAGGCGAGCTCTTCGTTGGTCGCGGTCGGCTCGGCCTCGCCGACAACCTTGCCGAGGCGGATGACCGTGATGCGGTCGGCGACCTCGCGCACCTCACGCAGCTTGTGGGTGATGAAGACGATGGAGGTGCCGGAGTCGCGCAGCTGCTTCATGATCACCATGAGCTCGTCGGTCTCCTGGGGGGTGAGCACGGCCGTGGGCTCGTCGAAGACCAGCACCCGGGCATCCCGCGACAGCGCCTTGATGATCTCGACGCGCTGCTGCACGCCGACGGGCAGGTCGCTCACGAGGGCGTCGGGGTCGAGGTCGAAGCCGAACCGCTCCGAGATCTCGCGCACCCGGGCACGGGCGCCGGCGAGATCGAGCACGCCGCCGGCCTTGGTCTGCTCGTGGCCGAGCATGACGTTCTCGGCGACCGTGAACACCGGGATGAGCATGAAGTGCTGGTGCACCATGCCGATGCCCGCGTTCATCGCATCGCCCGGCCCGGCGAAGTGCTGCACCGCGTCGTCGAGGAGGATCTCCCCCTCGTCGGCACGGTAGAGGCCGTAGAGCACGTTCATGAGAGTGGACTTGCCCGCGCCGTTCTCACCGAGAAGGCAGTGGATCTCGCCCGGCTCAACCACGAGGTCGATGTGGTCGTTCGCGACCAGGGAACCGAACCTCTTGGTGATGCCCCGAAGTTCCAGCTTCATGTCACCCAATCTCTTCCGCAGTCTTCATCGACCGCTCTCACAGCTTAACGGGATCGGGGAGACCAGCGGATGCTGGCCTCCCCGATTGGTGCCTACGTCAGCAGGCCCGATGAGTCCTAGCCGAGGTAGGAGGTCACCGGGATGCTGCCGTCGATGATGCCCGCGGTGATCGCGTCGAGCTCACCCTGCAGGTCAGCCGAGACGAGCGACTCGAAGTTGTGGAACGGCGCGTAGCCGACACCATCGTTCTCGAGCGTTCCGATGTAGGCCTCGTTGGAGAACTCTCCGCCGGCCGCCGCGATGACGACGTCGTACGTGGCCGACTTGATGCCCTTGAGGATCGAGGTCAGGATGATGTCCTGCGTGCTCGGGTCGGTCTCGAACAGGTCGGCGTCAACACCGAGCAGCGCGATCTCCTTGCCGGAGTCCGCGATCGCCGCAACGGCGCTCTGGTAGATCGGTCCACCGACGGGGAGCAGGATGTCGGCGCCCTGGTCGATGAAGTTGACCGCCGTCGTCTTCGCGACGTCGTTGGCCTCGAAGCCACCGGTCATGGTCGCGGTCTCCGGGCTGGCCGGGTCGTAACCGAGAACCTTGACGGAGGTGCCCTTCTCAGCGTTGTGGTAAGCCACACCCTGAGCGAAGCCGTCCATGAAGATCGTGACGGTGGGGAAGTTCATGCCACCCCAGGTCGCGACGGTGCCGGTCTTGGTGTAGCTCGCCGCGGCGTAGCCCACGAGGAACGCGGCCTGAGCCGTGTTGAAGACGATCGGCTTGGTGTTCTCGAAGTCGACAGCACCGTCGAAGTCGCCGTCGGCGGCGTCATCGATGAGGGCGAACTCGACGTCGGGGTTGGCCTCGGCGGCGGCGAGCGTCGCAGCGGAGAGCGCGAAGCCGACGGTCACGATGAGGTTGCAGCCCTCGGCGACGAGCGAGTCGATGTTCGGCGCGTAGTCGGTCTCGGAAGCGGACTCGACGGTGATCGCCTCGACGCCGATCTCGTCGGCGGCCTGGGTGATGCCCTCGAAGCCGAGCTGGTTGAACGACTTGTCGTCGAAGCCGCCGGCGTCGGAAACCATGCAGGGAAGGAAGTCGACGGGCGCGGCGGTTTCGCCACCGTCGGACGGTGCTGCGGCACAACCGGCCAGCACGAGCGCGCTGGTTCCGATCAGTGCGATGCCGCTGATGGCGCGGCCGCGGGAGATGATGCTCAAGGTGTCCTCCAAGATGCAGCCCAACGGGGATGTGGGCTCAGTTGGGTACACGTTACCCAATGTTACGAAGCGCTAGCAGGCAGGAACCGGGCTTCGACACCCAAAGGTTACAAAGGCTGCGGTGCAGGAAATGATTCTGAAATGTTGACGCACGCAATCGTCGTGCGAAGGCCTCTCGACGCTAAAGAACGTCGTCGCGGCCCGAGACTTTGAGCGCGTCGACCACCGACTTCACGCGCTGCGCATTGGCCGTCGTGGTGACGAGCAGGGCATCCGGGGTGTCGACGACGACGATGTCGGTGACCCCGATGAGCGAGATGAGGCGTCCGCTGCCGCTGATGACGACCCCGGTCGAGGCATCGGCGAGCACCCGGGCGTTCTCGCCCAGGATCGCGAGGTCGGATTTGCGACCGCCCGAGTGCAGCTTGGCGATCGAGGCGAAGTCGCCGACGTCATCCCAGTCGAAGTCGCCGGGGATGACCGCGAGGCGCCCCGCGGCGGCGGCGGGCTCGGCCACGGTGTAGTCGATCGCGATCTTGGTGAGGCCCGGCCAGACCTTGTCGACGACCGCACCGCGACGGGGGGTGTCCCAGGCCTCGGCCAGCTCGGTGAGCCCCGCGAGCAGGGCGGGGTTCGAGCGGCCGATCTCCTCGAGCAGCACGTCGGCGCGGGAGATGAACATGCCGCCGTTCCACAGGTGCATCCCGTCGGCCACATAGGTCTGGGCGGTCGCGAGGTCGGGCTTCTCGACGAAGGACTGCACCGCGACGGCGTGCGGCGCCCCCTCGATCGTCAACGGATCGCCGCAGTGGATGTAGCCGAAGCCGACCGCCGGCTCGGTGGGCGTGATGCCGATCGTCGCGATGTAGCCCGCGCTCGCGGCGGCGACCGACTCCTGCACGGCCCGACGGAAGGCCCGGGTGTCGCGGATCACGTGGTCGGCGGCGAAGGAGCCGATGACGACATCCGGCTCGCGGCGCAGCAGGATCGCCGCCGCGAGGCCGATCGCGGCCGAGGAGTCCTTCGGTTCGCTCTCGAGAACGACGTTGAGGTCGGCGAGCTCGGGCAGCTGCGCCTCGACCGCGGCGCGGTGCGCACGCCCGGTGACCACCATGATGCGGTCGGCGCCGGCGAGAGGGGCGAGGCGATCCCAGGTGTCGCGCAGCAGGGTCTGCCCGGAGCCGGTCAGATCGTGCAGGAACTTGGGGGCGTCGGCCCGCGACAGCGGCCAGAGCCGGGAGCCGATCCCGCCGGCCGGGATGACGGCGTAGAACCCGGGGATCGTCGCGGTGTCGTTGCTCATGCGTCAAACATAGACTTCGGCCCCTGTTCACCGGCACGAAACCCTGCCGTCTCTGAATGGCACCGACACGCTCCGTAGCGTCGAATCATGCGAGTTGCCGTGGTCAGTGAGAGCTTCCTCCCCACGACGAACGGGGTCACGACCAGCGTGCGCAAGGTGCTCGACCACCTGCGCGCCGAGGGTCACGACGCGATCGTGATCGTGCCCGCCGCGGGCGCCCCCCGGGAGTACGCGGGATTCCCGGTGCACCAGGTTCCCGCCATCGCCTACCGCCAGTTTCCCGTGGGCCTGCCGCACCCGATGGTC
>CALRZA010000164.1:0-5228 GCA_943372535.1 Auritidibacter sp. Marseille-P8566 | reverse complement strand
TCCCCGGTCTCCGACGCCCTCTCGATCCAGGTCGACTGACCGGCGCTCAGGAGGCACCGGGTAGACTGTCACGGTTCAGGTCGACGATCGGGAGTGAAACGTGACTGAAGGCGTTGCGCAGGGCGTTCGCCAGCTGGCAGGTCGCTACCAGCTCGGTGAACTGATCGGTCGCGGCGGCATGGCCGACGTGCATGTCGGCATGGATACCCGCCTCGGGCGCCGCGTCGCCGTCAAGCTCCTCAAGCCGACCCTCGCCAACGATCCCGCGTTCCGCACCCGCTTCCGTCGCGAGGCGCAGGATGCGGCCAAGATGGCGCACCCCACGATCGTGCGCATCTTCGACGCCGGCGAGGAGTCCGTGCGCGAAGCCAACGGCAGCGAGACCCTCGTTCCGTTCATCGTCATGGAGTACGTCGACGGCCGCCTGCTGAAGGACATCATCGCCGAAGGGCCGATCGCCCCGGCCGAGGCCGCCCGGGTGATCGGGCAGGTGCTCACCGCGCTCGAGTACTCGCACCGGGCCGGCGTCGTGCACCGCGACATCAAGCCCGGCAACATCATGATCACGACCGCCGGCCAGGTGAAGGTCATGGACTTCGGCATCGCCCGCGCGATCTCTGACTCGGCCGCGACGATCGCCGAGACGAGCGCCATCGTCGGCACCGCCCAGTACTTCTCGCCCGAGCAGGCCCGCGGCGAGGCGGTGGATGCCCGCTCCGACCTCTACTCCACCGGGGTCGTGCTCTTCGAGCTGCTCACCGGTCGCGCGCCGTTCCGCGGCGACAACCCCGTCGCGGTCGCGTACCAGCACGTGAATCAGGATGCCGTGCCGCCGAGCACGCTCAACCCGCGGGTCAGCCCGGCCCTCGACGCCGTGGCCCTGCGATCACTTGCGAAGGATCGCTACGACCGCTACCAGAGCGCCAGCGACTTCCGTCAGGATGTCGAGACCGCCGCCGCCGGCGAGGTGCCGGCCCGCAAGCAGGTCGCGACCACCGACTTCAATGCGACGCTCTTCGGCGTCAACCCGAGCTCGGTCGCCGGCTCGGAAGCGACCATGCGCCAGCTCACCGTCGACAGCGACGACCGGCTCGTGCGCACCCAGAGCCGCCCGCCGGTCGCCTGGATCTGGGCCGGCATCGCCACGGTCGTCGTCATCGTCGCGGCCGCCCTCTTCTGGACCTTCAGCCTCGCGGTTCCCCAGCTCAACGCCAACGTGTCCATCGACGTGCCGGATGTCGTCGGGCAGGACTACGCCGCCGCATCCACCGTGCTGCTCGATGCCGGGCTCGAACCTCAGAAGTTCACCGAGGCGAGCGAGACGGTGCCCGAAGGCGCGGTCATCCGCACGGACCCCGCCGCCGGCACGACGGTGAACCCCGGCTTCCCGATCAAGGTCTACGTGTCACTGGGCGAGACGCCCGCGGTCGTCCCGGATGTGGCGAACCTCGCCGAGCCCGACGCGATCGCCGCGATCCAGGCCCGCAACCTCACCTACGGCATCACGACGCAGGAGTACTCGGTCGACGTGCCCGCCGGCATCGTCATCCGCTCCGACCCCGAGGGTGGCTCCGAGCGTCGGCCCGACGGCAGCGTCATCCGCGAGGGCGACACGATCAACCTCTTCGTGTCGAACGGGCTCATCCAGATCCCGGACGTCCGGGGCAAGCCGATCGCCGAAGCGAACTCGATCCTGTCGGGCCTGCAGCTGTCGCCGACGGTCGACGTCATCAACGGCGGATGCGCCGTGGGTACCGTGATCAGCCAGTCGATCAGCGGCGACCAGCCGCAGAAGTCGCCGATCCGTCTGGGGTACTGCGCGGGCTAGCGTCGGCGCAGAGACCAGAGCCCTAGAGCTTGACCAACGGCGTCTTGCCGCGCGCCGTCTCGGCGGCCTCGGGCAACCCGGCGACTGCCAGCCAGTTGCCGAGCATGCGGTAGCCGCCCTCGGTCAGCACCGATTCGGGGTGGAACTGCACCCCGTAGATCGGCAGGCTCGCGTGCTGCACGCCCATGATCACGCCGCCCTCGGTGCGCGAGGTCACGTGGAGATCCGCGGGCACCGTGCTGTCGACGATGGCGAGCGAGTGGTAGCGCGTCGCGGTGAAGGTCTCGGCCACGCCGTCGTAGAACGCGCTGCCGTCGTGAGTGACCTGCGAGGTCTTGCCGTGCATGAGCTCTTCGGCATGGGTGACCGTGGCCCCCATCGCCTCGGCGATCGCCTGATGACCGAGGCACACGCCGAGCAGCGGCTGGCCCGAGGCGAGGGCCGCCGTGACGATCGGGATGCTGATCCCGGCCTGAGCGGGCGTGCCCGGCCCCGGCGACAGCAGCACCGCGTCGTAGCCGGCGATGAGCTCAGCAACATCGGCGGTCGCGACGTCGTCGTTGCGGATCACCTCGGTCTCGGCTCCGAGTTCGAGCAGGTACCCGTTCAGCGTGTAGACGAAGCTGTCGTAGTTGTCGACGACGAGGATGCGGGTCATGTTCCCTCCACGGTCACATCGAGAGGGGTCATCAGGGTCTGAACCCACGGAAAGGCCCAGAAGATCAGTCCGTACAGCACGGCCACGGCCAGCAGGATCATGACGATCACCCGCACCCAGACCGGTCCGGGGATCACGCGCCACAGTGCTCCGTACATCAGGACGACGCTCCCACCTGCGTGAGGCCCGCGATCTCCGCGGGCGGTCCCTCGGCCCGGGGGTACCAGGTGTCGAAGACGCCGTAGGCGATGATGCGCTCGGCGGCGGTGAGCTTGGGGTTGCAGCTGGTCAGGGTGATCACACGGTCGAGCGACTCGGCTCCGGCGAACTGAGGCACCGGATCGAGCACGCCGATGCCGGTCGGCAGCACGTACTCGAGCGAGCGGAACTCGTAGCGGTACCAGCCGGCCTCGGTCTCGATCCAGATGCTGTCACCGACCCGCAGCTCGGCGATGTCGCCGAAGGGGGCGCCCCAGCCGGTGCGGTGGGCGGCGATGGCGAAGTTGCCGACCTCGCCGGGCATCTGCGTGCCGGGGTAGTGGCCGATGCCCTTGTTGAGCACGTCGTAGATTCCCACGCCCTCGGCGATCGGTCGCGAGTAGTCGGCGCCGAAGCGCGGCACGATCAGGGTCGCGAAGCTCACGGCGTTCGCGGGTGCGGCATCCACGACCGGCTGGCCGGGATCGGGACGATCGACCGGCGCGGGAGCCGACGACTCGCCCTTGTCCCAGGTCTGGCTGAGCTCGGCCGCCTCGGTCTGCTGGGCGCCGCCCTCGATGATGTCGTTGAGCCAGACCTGCCACCCGAGAAAGAGCAGCACGACGACACCCGCCGTGATGAACAGCTCTCCGAGAACGCCGACGACGGTCACCCGCGGACGCCGCTGCTGGCGCCGGCGAGCCACTCTGCCGTCCTCGAGAACCATGCGTCGATTCTAGGGCGTTCCTCTCAGGGCATCCTGAGGGCCTCCCCACCCCGCATGGAGGCGGGGTTCGGCTAGAATCGTCGGCATGGCCCGATCGAACAGCAAGCCCGCCGCGCCCGTCGAGCAGCGCTCGGGAGAGCCCGCCCCGAATGCCGTCTGGTTCAAGCCGGTGATGTTCGGCTTCATGCTCGTCGGCCTCATCTGGATCATCGTGTTCTACGTGAGCCAGAGCGCCCTGCCGATTCCCGACCTGGGCAGCTGGAACATCCTCATCGGCTTCGGGATCATGTTCATCGGCTTCCTGATGACGACCCGCTGGCGCTGACCAGCACTTCCCGACCTCGGCGCGCAAACTACACGCGTGTAGTTATCCCCCTGTGGACGGCCTGTGGATAACTCCGCAGCCCGTGCCGGCATCCACTGCTAGAGCAGGGCGAATCTCACGATCGTGATGAGGATCAGCGCGACCGCCACCCCGGCGACGAGCAACGCCTGAAGCCTCTGCTGATCATGGCGCCGGGTGCGCAGATAGACGAGTGACACCGCAGCACCGGCGATGAGCCCGCCGACGTGCGCCTCCCAGGCGATGTTGGTTCCGGGCAGGAACCCGATCGCGAGGTTGAGGCCGATCACGACAAGCAGCTGGGTCGTGTTGCCCCCGAGCTTGCGCTGGATGATGAAGATCGCGCCGAGCAGACCGAAGATCGCTCCGGAGGCGCCGACCACGGGGGTCGTCGGCGAGATGACGAGCACCGCGACCGAGCCGCCGAATCCGCTGATCAGATAGAGCGCGAGAAAGCGCAGTCGGCCGAGGGACCGCTCGAGGATCGGCCCGAGGATGAAAAGCGAGAACATGTTGAAGGCGATGTGGAAGAGCGACCCCTGCGAGTGCACGAACATCGCGGTGATCATGCGCCACGGTTGGATGCCGGTGAACGGCGGGTAGTAGAGCAGCCACTGCGTCACCGGGCTGCCCGGGATCATCTGCAGACCCCAGATCACGACGCACAGCGCGATGATCGAATAGGTGACGACCGGCACGCTGCTGCCGCGACGGAAGGCCGTGACCACCGCCGGCTTCGGCGCCCGCATGCCGGCGCGACCCTCGCGCACGCATTCCGGACACTGCACTCCGACGGGCGCCTGGGTCTGGCACTGCGGGCAGATCGTGCGCTCGCAGCGCTGGCACCGGATGTAGCTGGGCCGATCGGGATGCCGGTAGCAGACGGGTGCAGAGCTCGCCCCCGCGCCGGTCGGGTTGCTCACCGAGCTCAGACCTCGGTGACGGTGATGCTCTCGATGACGACATCCTTCAGCGGCTTGTCGCGACCGTCGGTCTCGACGGCCTCGATGGCGTCGACGACGGCCTTCGACTCCGCATCCGCCACCGCGCCGAAGATCGTGTGCTTGCCCTGCAGCCAGCCCGTCGGCACGGTGGTGATGAAGAACTGCGAGCCGTTGGTGCCCTTGCCGCCGCGGGTTCCCGCGTTGGCCATGGCGAGCACGTAGGGCTCGGCGAAGGTGAGCTCGGGGTGGATCTCGTCGTCGAACTCGTAGCCCGGTCCGCCGATGCCCTGGCCCAGCGGGTCGCCGCCCTGAAGCATGAACTGCTTGATGATGCGGTGGAACACGACGCCGTCGTACAGCGGATCGGTCGAGACCTTGCCCGTGGCCGGGTGGGTCCACTCCTTCGTGCCGGTCGCGAGACCGACGAAGTTCGCGACCGTCTTGGGGGCGTGGTTGCCGTAGAGATTGAGGCGGATCGTGCCGTAGTTGGTCTTCATCTCGGCGACAGCGGTGTTCAGTGACATGACGAC
>CALRZA010000163.1:0-5261 GCA_943372535.1 Auritidibacter sp. Marseille-P8566 | reverse complement strand
GGCCCTCGCTGAGGCCCACCAGGTGCACCGAGTCCCACTCGAGCCCCTTGGCGGAGTGCAGCGTCGCGAGCGTCACGGCCTGCATGGTCGGGTCGTGCTGGCCCGCCTGACGCTCGAACAGTTCGTCGACGAAGCCGCGCAGGGTCGTGCCGGCCGGAGCCTCCTCGGCGAGGCGCATCAGGGCGTTGAGCGAGTCCCAGCGGTCGCGCACGGCACCGCGCACCTCCGGCGGCTCCTGCGACCAGCCGATCGAGCGCAGCACATCGCTGACGGTCTTGAAGAGAGGCTCGACGGCGGTGGTCACGGTGGCGCCGCGCAGCAGCATCAGCGCCTCCTTGACCTCCTTCTGGTCGAAGAAGCGAGTTGCGCCGCGGATCACGTAGGGCACGCCGGCATCCCCGAGTGCCGTCTCGAGCACCTGGGACTGCACGTTGATGCGATAGAGCACGGCGATCTGCTCGGCGGGCGTGCCGGTGGCGATCTCCTCGGCGATCGCGCTCGCGACGGCCCGCGCCTCGGCCGCATCGCTCGCGTGGCTCGTGATCGTGGGAGCCGGCCCTTCGGCCCCGGATGCCGGCCGCAGCTCGAGCGCGCCCGCCCGGCCCCGCATGAGCCGGTTCGCACTCGCGACGATCGCCGGGGTCGAGCGGTAGTTGTGCTCGAGCCGCAGCACGACCGCATTCTCGTGCTCGTGGGCGAATCCGAGGAGGTAGTCCGGGCTCGCTCCGGCGAACGAGTAGATCGTCTGGCTCGCATCGCCGACGACGCAGACGTCGTCACGTTCGCCGAGCCAGAGGCTGAGCAGATCGTGCTGCAGGGGCGAGACGTCCTGATACTCGTCGACGACGAAGAAGCGGTACTGCTCGCGCACCTGCTGGGCCACCCGCGGCTCCGACTCGATCATGCCGGCGGCCGCGAGCAGCACATCCTCGAAGTCGATCTGGCGCCGCTCGTCTTTCAGCGCCTCGTAGGCGCGCTGCAGGTCGACCATCTTCTCGATCGTCAGCGCGGTCGGCAGCGGGCGGGACTTCGTGGCGTACTGCTCGAGCGTGAGCCGGGAGGTCTTGCGCCACTCGATCTCGGCCGCGGCGTCGCGCAGAGTCGCGGTGTCGAGCTTGAGCTTGACGGTATCGGCGGCGTGCGCCAGCACGCGCGCCTTCGAGTCGAGGATGCGCGGCATCGTGCCGCCGACGACCTGCGGCCAGAAGAAGTTGAGCTGCGCCAGCGCCGAGGCGTGGAAGGTGCGGGTCGACACGCCTCCGGCACCGAGGCCGCGCAGGCGTCCGCGCAACTCCCCCGCCGCCCGGGACGTGAAGGTGAGGGCCATGACGCGGCCCGGCGGGTAGACGCCCGTCGAGACCCCGTAGGCGATGCGATGGGTGATCGCGCGGGTCTTGCCGGTGCCGGCGCCCGCGAGCAGGCACACGGGCCCGAGCAGGGTCTCGGCGGCGACCCGCTGCTGGTCGTCGAGGCCCGCGAGCAGCGAGTCGGCGGTGGTCACCATCGGTCGTCGTCGAGGGGACCGCCGAACCACTCCTCGATGATGGCGCGCGCGATCGAGGTGCGACCGGGAAGGATGACGTCGTCGAGAGACGCGGCGAGCTCGTCGCGGGTGAACCACCGCAGGTCGAGGATCTCGGTGCCGTCGGGCACGAGGTCCCCCGTGAAGTCGTCGGCGACCCGGGCCATGAAGCCGAGCATGAGCGAGGCGGGGAACGGCCAGGGCTGGCTGCCGAGGTAGACGGGGTCGACGACGCGAACCCCGGCCTCTTCGAACACCTCGCGGATCACGGCGGCCTCGAGCGACTCGCCGGGCTCGACGAAGCCCGCGAGCAGGGAGTAGCGCTTCGCCTCCCAGAGGGCGTTGGAGCCGAGCAGCAGGCGGTCGTCAGCATCCGTGATCCCGACGATGACGGCGGGATCGGTGCGCGGGAAGACCTCGGTGTCCGACACGAGGTCGCGGCGCACCCAGCCGCCCTTCTCGGGCGTCGTCGGCTCCCCCGTGCGGGGCGAGAAGCGGTGCGAGGCGTGCCAGTTGAGGATCGCGAGTGCCTCGGTCAGCAGCCCGGCATCCCGGTCGCTGAGCGACGTGCCGAGCTGGCGCAGGCTGCCCCACTCGGCCTCGGAGAACGCTCCCGGTTCGGTGAGCTCGACGACCACGATCGGCGTTCCGGCCGGCTCGGGACTCGTCACCGAGGTCGATCGGCCGAGGTAGACGCGCAGCGCGTACTCGGGCACGGCGCCGACCGGCAGCAGCGCGAGCGCGTCGGGGCCCGAGAGCAACGCCGAACCGCTGTGGATGACGAGCAGCCGCGTCGCGGGGTCGGCCCAGAGTCGCTCCCAGAGCTCCGGATGCTCGCGACCGAGGTGATCACGGTCGATCTCGTAGCGCGACAGGGGCAGTTTGGAGAGGAACGACTGCGACATGGGACCCCATCGGAAACGCGTGGCGTAAGGCGGATACCGGGACAGGCCGACCTACCCTGTGGATATGGCTCGTTCCCATCTCACTCTAGCCGCGCTCGCGACGTCGGCCGTGGAGGGCCTCGACGTGGCCGCAGCCGCCGCCTTCGGGTCGGGGCAGACCAACGATTTCGACTCCGCCGTGATCACCGGCCGCGACGGTCGGCACTGGATCATCCGCGTGCCGCGCAGCCCGCGGGCCGAGTCGCAGCAGTCGGCCGACCTCGTCGCCCTGCGCGCGATGAGCGCCGGGGTGCGGGCCCGCCTGCCGTTCTCCGTGCCGACCTTCAGCGGTCAGGTGCCCGTCGACGGCACCCGCGCGATCGTCACCGAGTTCGTCTACGGCACCAAGGTGCCGCTTGCCGGCTACACCGCGGGCCCCGACTCCCTCGCCGCCTCCGTGGGAGCCGCGATCGCGTCGATCCACGCCCTGCCGACGAGCGTCGTCGCCGATGCCGGCCTCCCGGTGCTGACCGCGAGCGAGTGCCTGCGCTCGTGCGTCACCGTCATGGATCGCGCGGCCGCGACCGGCATGGTGCCCGCCGCCCTCCTCGGCCGCTGGGAGCGGGCCAGCGAGGATGCCGCGCTCTGGCAGTTCCAGCCCACGGTGATCAACGGCGCCCTGTCGTCCGACTCGATCCTCTCGGCGGAGGGAGCGGTCACCGGCATCCTCGGCTGGCACGACCTGCGCGTCGGCGACCCGGCCCGCGATGTGCAGTGGATCCTCGGCAGCCGCAATGACGCCGTGATCGGCAGCGCGTTCGACTCCTACACCGCCGTGCGCGGCGCGGGCGACCGACAGCTGCGTCAGCGCGCCACGCTGTACGCCGAACTCGAAGTGGCCAAGTGGCTGCTGCACGGCACCGAGCAGCGCAGCACCGAGATCGTCGACGACGCCGTGCTCATGCTGCAGGCCCTCGTGGATGCCGTGCACAACGACGTCATGAACCCGATCGGCGCCCCGACGATGCCCACGATGGGTGTCGACGAGGTCGAGGAGTTCCTCGACCGCAACCGCCGCGCGGTCTGAGTCGTCCCCGGCGCTGACTACACCGGCTTCGGGCGCTTCGCGCGCGGCACGATCGCGACCCACGAACCCTTGCGACGCGGCGTCACGAGCACCGTCAGTCGGCCATTGCGCGCGAGGATCAGGGCGATCACGGCGGAGGCGAGCACGATCATGCCGCCGCAGATCGCCATCGCGGTCGCCGGGCCGAGCAGCTGGGCGAGTCCGCCGACGAGCGGCCCGCCGATCGCTTGACCGCCGACGAGCACGAGCGCCCAGAAGGCCATGACCCGACCGCGGATCGCGAGGTTCGACGAGAACTGCAGCATCGTCTCGCTCGCGATGTTGAGCAGCAGACGCGCGAAGCCCACGCCCACGAGCAGAGCGAGGAACAGCCCATAGATGGGCGAGAGCCCCGCGAGCGCGAACAGTGCGCCGTAGAGCATCGCCCCGAAGATGATCGTGCGCAGCCGCAGCGAGGTGCGGCGGGCCGAGACGAGGGCTCCGACGAAGGCACCGACGGCGGCCAAGGAGTTGTAGAGCCCGTAGCCGGTGGCGCCCGTCTGGTACACGCTGTCGGCGAGACCCGCGAGAAGCGTGGGCATCGGCATCCCGAACACGGCGACGAAGCACGCCATGAGCAGCGTCCAGAACAGGGTCGGTTTGCGCAGGATGTAGCGCACCGCCTCGCGCACCTGGCCTCGGGCGCTCGGCACGCGCGGGCCGATGAGGAGGTCCCGGCGGCGGATCGCGAGGATGAGCCCGATCGCGATGACCCCGGCGATCACGTTGGCGCCGATCGCCCAGCCCGATCCGACGACGACGATGAGCGCCCCACTGATTGCGGGACCGATGAGCGCGCCGAAGTGGAAGATCGACGCGTTGAGGCTGATCGCGTTGCGCAGATGGCGCGGCCCGACGAGCTCGCTCACGAAGACCATGCGCGCCGGGCTCTCGATGACCTGCAGGATGCCGATGCCGAGCACGAGCGCGTAGACCGCGCCAAGGGTGGCGACCCCGAGAATCGCGAGGGTCGCGAGCACGGCGTTGAGCGCGACGACGACGACCTGGCAGGCGAGGATGAGCGCCCGCTTGGGCACACGGTCGGCGAGCACCCCGGCGTGGGCGCCGAACAGCAGCGTCGGCAAGAACTGGATCGCGATCGTGAGCCCGACGAGGGCGACGCTGCCCGTGAGCTCGAGCACGAGCCAGTCGACGGCGATGCGCTGCATCCACCCCGCGGTGTGGGCGATGAACTGCGAGCTGAAGTAGAGCCGGAAGTTGTGCAGCCGCAGCGCGCTGAACGTGTCGCGCCACGCCGGCCGCTGCATCGCGACCGAGATCGGCATCGTCGCCGGATCGACGTCAGAACTCAGGGACACTCCTCCACGGTACCCCCGGCATGCGGATGCCCACCCGCCGCCGTGCGCCGGCTCACCCCATCGCGGCGCGCCAGCGGGCGAGAAGCTCCTCCTCGCTGTCGACGTGGTCGGGGCGGATCACCCGGTCGTCGCTCACGAAGTAGAACGCCGCGTCGACGAGGCTCTCATCGATGCCCCGCCACCGCGCGTAGGCCAGCCGGTAAAGGGCCAGCTGCAGCTGCTTCTGCTCGAGGTCGGCGGCATCCTTCGGCGCCTTGCCGGTCTTCCAGTCGACGATCTCGAAGCGGCCGTCCGGCAGGTCGTAGACCGCGTCGATCTTGCAGATGACGATGCGCCCCGCGAACGGCAGGTGGATCTCGCGCTCGACCTCGACCGGGCGCCGCGTGGCCCACGGGCTCGCCTCGAAGATC
>CALRZA010000162.1:0-5279 GCA_943372535.1 Auritidibacter sp. Marseille-P8566 | reverse complement strand
GCCGAGGATTCCAGGCACGGCGGCGGCCGCGGCCGCGACATCCCCGCGACGAAGCGACTGCGCAGCTCGGGCGAGGTGGGCGGCGGAGGCGGGCCGATCGGCCGGGTTCTTGGCGATGCACGAGTAGACGAGGTTGCGCACCGGCTCTGCGACCGTCGCCGGAAGCTCGGGGGGCGTCTCGTTGATGTGCGCCATCGCGATGGCCACCTGCGACTCCCCGGTGAAGGGGCGCCGGCCCGCGAGAGCCTCGTAGGCCACGATGCCGAGGGAGTACAGGTCGGTCGTCGGGCTGGCGGGGTGCCCGCTGGCCTGCTCGGGCGAGAGGTACTGCACCGTGCCCATGACCTGACCGGTCGCGGTAAGCGGCACCTGATCGGCGATGCGGGCGATGCCGAAGTCGGTGATCTTGACCCGACCCTCCGGCGTGATGAGAAGGTTGCCGGGCTTGATGTCGCGGTGCACGAGGCCCGCGGCATGAGCGGCCTGAAGAGCGGATGCCGTCTGGGCGACGATGTCGAGAACCTTGTCGCTCGACAGCACACGCTCGCGTTCGAGGATCGCGCTGAGCGCTTCGCCCGGAACGAGCTCCATCACGAGGTAGGCGCTGCCGTCCTCCTCGCCGTAGTCGAAGACGTTGGCGATGCCCTCGTGGTTGACCAGGGCGGCGTGGCGCGCCTCGGCACGGAAGCGCTCGAGGAACCCGGGGTCGCCGAGGTACTCGTCCTTGAGGATCTTGATCGCGACGGTGCGGCCGATGACGAGGTCGGTCGCCTGCCAGACCTCGCCCATGCCGCCGATGGCGACGCGGCTCGACAGTTGGTACCGGCCACCGAACGTGAGCCCGCTCGTGGGTCTCATCTGAATAGCACCGCCTCTAGTACTCTCTTCGCGATCGGAGCTGCGACCTGGTTGCCGGAACCGGACTGACCGAATCCGCCACCGTTCTCGATCACGACCGCCACCGCGACCCGAGGGTCGTTCGCCGGAGCGAAACCGGTGAACCAGAGGGTGTAGGGCTCGCCCTCACCGTTCTCGGCCGTGCCAGTCTTACCCGCGACTTCGACCCCGTCTATTCTGGCATTAGAGCCCGCCCCGTTGCTCACGGAGGCGACCATCATCTGGGTCAGCGCCGCCGCCGTGGACGCGCTGATCGACTGCTTGTACACGCTCGGTTCGAACGACTGGAGCACCGACAGATCCGACGCGACGATGCTCTCGACGAGGTTGGGGCGCATGAGCGTGCCGCTGTTGGCGATCGCCGCCGACACCATCGCCATCTGCAGGGGCGACGCCCGCACGCTCGACTGGCCGAAGGCCGACAGCATCGTCTGCGGGTCGTCGAGAGCCCGCGGGTAGACGCTCGGCGTCGACTCCAGGGGAACGCTGATGCTCTCGTTGAACCCGAAGTCGTTGGCCTGATCGCGGATCTGGCGATCCCCGAGCTCGAGACCCAGCTCGGCGAAGGGGATGTTGCACGAAAGACTCAGGGCGGTGGACAGCGTGACGGTCGGGGTGCCGCTGCACGTGTCGCCGCCGGAGTTGGTGATCACGCTGTCGCTCTCGGGCAGGGTCAACTGGGGCGGGTTCGGGAACTGGCTCTCGCTGGTGTACTGCCCGCTCTCGAGCGCGGCGGCCGCGACGACCAGCTTGAACGTGGATCCGGGCGGGTTGAGATCGCCCGCGAGGGTGCGATTGAAGAGCGGCTCGCTCGGGTCGGTGAGCAGCTGGTCGTAGACGTCGATCACGGCATCCGTGTCATGAACGGCGAGCCAGTTGGGGTCGAAGGTCGGCTTCGACACCATCGCCAGGATCGCGCCGGTCTTGGTGTCGATGGCGATGACGGCGCCGCTGTACTCGCCGAGGGCATCCCACGCCACCTGCTGCAGGGCGCCGTCGATCGTGAGTTCGACCGCGGCGCCCTTGGGGCTCTGTCCGGTGAGGATCGCATTGACCTGATCGAGGAACTGCGAGTTGGCCGTGCCGCTGAGGAGGTCGTTGAGCTCTCCCTCGATGCCCGTGTTGCCCTGGTTCAGCGTGAAGTAGCCCGTCACCGGGGCGTAGAGCTCGGGTTGCGGGTAGGTTCGCAGGAACTTGAATTCGTCATCCACCGGCTGGGAGTAGGCGATCGGAACGCCGTCGACCAGGATCGGCCCGCGCTCGGCCGAGTAGCTGGCGTAGAGGGTGCGCGAGTTGCGTCCGTCGGCGCGCAGGGTGTCGGCGGCCCCGACCTGGATGACCGAGGTCGACACGAAGAGCGCGAGGAACATCAGCAGCACGACCGCGCTGACCCGGGTGAGCTCCTTGTTCACTGGCCCACCACCAAGCGGTCCTGCAGATCGACGCGCGGGTCGATCACGAGCCGGGGCTGGTTGCGCACGGTGTCGGAGAGGCGCAGCAGCAGGGCGGCGATGATCCAGTTGGCGACGAGCGATGATCCGCCCGCGGCGAGGAACGGGGTGGTGAGGCCGGTGAGCGGGATGACCCGGGTCACGCCGCCGATCACGACGAAGACCTGAAGGGCGATGACGAACGACAGGCCGACGCCGAGCAGGCGACCGAAGTCATCCTGACCCGCGAAGCCGATGCGGAACCCCCGGCTCACGAACAGCAGGTAGAGACCGAGGATGGCGAACAGGCCGACGAGCCCGAGCTCCTCGCCGAGCGCCGAGATGATGTAGTCGCTCTCCGCGAGCGGCGTGATGTCGGGGCGGCCCTGGCCGAGCCCGGTGCCGATGAGGCCGCCATCCGCCATGCCGAACAGGCCCTGAACGAGCTGGTAGCTGCCGCCGTCGGCGTCGAACACGTCGGGGTTGAAGGGGTCGAGCCACGCGACGACGCGTCCGTTGACGTAGCTGAGCAGCTGGCTCGCGAGGATCGCGCCGCCGAAGAACAGGGTGAGCCCGAGCACCACCCAGCTCGAGCGCCCGGTGGCGACATAGAGCATGACGAGGAACAGGCCGAAGTAGAGCAGGGCCGTGCCGAGGTCGCGCTGGAAGACGAGCACCATCATCGACGCCGCGAAGACCACGAGGATCGGGCCCAGGTCGCGGGCCCGGGGGAAGGTCATGCCGAAGATCTTGCGGCCGACCATCGAGAGCGAGTCGCGTGCGGTGACAAGGTAGCCCGCGAAGAAGATCGCGAGAGCGACCTTCGCGAGCTCGCCGGGCTGGAACGAGAACGGCCCGAGCTCGACCCAGAGCCGCGCGCCATTCTTGACGACACCGATGACGGGCAGCATGGGCAGCAACAGCAGCACGATGCCGCTGAACATCGCGATGTAGCGGTAGCGCTGCAGCACGCGGTGGTTGCGCACGACCGAGAGCACGATGATCGCGATGACGATCGCGATCGCCGTCCACACGATCTGGCGGATGCCGGCCGACTCCCAGCCGCTCGCCCCGTCGGCGATGTCGATGCGGTAGATCATCGCGATGCCGAGGCCGTTGAGCACGGTGATGATCGGCACGATGAGCGGATCCGCGTCGCGAGCCGTGAGGCGCAGGGCGAGGTGCATGCCGAGCACGAGCACTCCGAGCAGGCTCATGAGGGCGAGAACGCCGAGGTCGAGCTGGCCGAGAGCCCCGAGCTGCACGAGGGCGACCGCCCCGAGCACGATGCCGACGGCGAGGATGATCAGCACGAGCTCGAGGTTGCGCAGGCGGGCGGGAACCTTCAGGCGCAGACGGATCGACGAGGTGAAGGTCGACCGGGGGCTGGTCGCCTCGATGGTGTCGCCCGCGCGCTCAGGGAAGTCGGTCATTCGCGAGTTGATCCACGATGCGATGGGCGTCGGTCAGGTCGGTGGCGTTGATCGTGGCCTCCACCCGGTCGCGCAGGAACGGGGTGAGGTCGTCGAGATCGATCGACGTCTCCTCGTAGACCTGCGAGAGCGGGAACGGCCCGAGGTCTTGCTGCACCCCCTGGAAGATCGCGACCTTGCCGTCGTCGGCGCCGACGAAGTAGTGGCTCTGCGTGAACTGGTAGCCGAGGATCGCGACCGTGACGACGGTGCCGAGCACGAGGGCGATGAAGACCAGCCACGTCACCCGGCGACGGCGGGCCCGGCGTCGATCCTCCTGGATCAGCGCGGCGAGGTAGTCGTCGGACTCCGGCTCGAAGTGGCTGTCGTCCGGGGGCGTCGCCTTGAGCGGGTGCAGCAGGAGGCTGGGGAGGCGAAGCGCTCGCCGCGAACTGTCGCCGTCGAACGACAGGGGGGCCGCGGCGGATCCCACCGTGACCGGCGGGTAGTGAGCGGAGGAGTCGGTGTCATCCACGTCGACGAGAACGACGGTGACGTTGTCGGGGGCGCCCTGGTCGAGGCTTTCACGCACGAGCTTGAGAGCGGCATCCTCGGCATGGGATGACGTGGCGAGCACTGAACTGATGCGCTCCTCGGCCACGAATCCCGACAGCCCGTCGGAACAGAGCAGCCACCGGTCGCCCGGCTGGGTCTCGAGCACCGTCGTGTCGATCTCGGGCGAGGCGTCGACGTCGCCGAGCACCCGCATGAGCACCGAGCGCCGCGGATGCACGGCCGCCTCCTCCGGCGTGATGCGGCCGCTGTCGACGAGGCGCTGCACGAAGGTGTGGTCGTTGGTGATCTGCTTGAGCACGCCGCCGCGATAGAGGTAGATGCGCGAGTCGCCGATGTGGGCGAGGGCGACGTGGTTGCCGACCCGCAGGATCGCGCTGACGGTGGTGCCCATGCCGGTGAGCTCGCTGTGCTCGAAGACGGTCTCGGCGAGCAGCGCGTTGGCGGCGAGCAGCGCCGACTGCAGGGCGAACTCGGCATCGTTGGGCGAGGTGTACTCGCGGTCGGTCTCGGCGATGCGGGTCACCGCGATCGCGGAGGCGACGTCACCACCGGCGTGGCCGCCCATGCCGTCGGCGACGAGGAACAGGTGCGTGCCCGCATAGCCGCTGTCCTGGTTGTTGGACCGGATCTTGCCGACGTGAGAGACGGCCGCGCTGGTTCCCGTGGTCGCCACCCCCTAGCGCCGCAACTCGAAACTCGTGGTGCCGATCTTGACCGGCGTGTTCAGCGGCACCGCCGTCGGAACGTGCACGCGAGTGCCGTCGAGGTAGGTGCCGTTCGTCGAGTCTAGGTCTTGAATCACCCAGCCCTCGGGCCAGCGCAGCAGGCGGGCGTGATGGGTCGAGGTGTAGTCGTCGCGGATGACCAGGCCCGACTCGTGCGAGCGGCCGATCGTCAGCTGCTCCTCGGGAAGGTCGATCTCGAGGCCCTCCTTGGCGCCCGACGTGATGACGAGGCGTTTGGC
>CALRZA010000161.1:0-5297 GCA_943372535.1 Auritidibacter sp. Marseille-P8566 | reverse complement strand
CGGCGCGGGTTCAGCCATGAGTCGACTCTATGAGTCGGCGCCGAGTGCCGGCTGCGAGATCGCTGTCGGTGGCGGGGGCTGCCGCCTTTCTGGTTCACTGAGACGTGACCAGCGAGCGGGAGATGGCCACCACGCGGCCCGAGATCCTCGTGCTGCGCGGCATCGCCGTTCTGGCCGTGCTGACCTACCACCTCGCTCCCACGCGGATCCCCGGCGGGTTCGCCGCTCTCGACGTGTTCTTCGTCATCTCGGGCTACCTCGTGACGGGCATCCTCGTCGGGATGCGGCAGCGCCACGGTCGCATCTCGTTCCCGGACTATCTCGCCCGACGGGCGCGCCGCATCCTGCCGAGCGCGCTCGCCGTGCTGCTCGCGTGCCTCGTCGGCATGTTCGCCCTCGCCTCGATCGTCGACTGGGGGCGCATCTCGACGGAGATCCTCGCGTCGTCGCTCTTCGTGCAGAACTGGGTGCTCATCGCGTCGAACGCCGCGTATGCGGGAGCGGACACCGCCTCCCCGGTGCAGCACTACTGGACCCTCGCGGTCGAGGCGCAGTTCTACGTCTTCTGGGCCGCACTGCTGATCGTGCTGCTCGGCCGGGGCGCCGTCAGTCGCGAGCGGGCCGCGACGATCGGCATCGGGGTCGTCTTCGCCGCCTCACTCGCCGTCTCCATCGTGTGGTGCGCGATCGAGCCCGCGAGCGGGTACCTCTCCACGGCGACCCGCATCTGGGAGCTCGCGGCCGGCGGGCTCGTCGCGATGCTCGTGCGGCGCATCCCGCCCCTGCGCATCGGCGTGCCGCTCGCGATCGGCGGATGGCTGCTCATCGCCGCGAGCTTCGCGTTCCTCGACGCGAGCATGGCGTGGCCGGGGTGGCTCGCCCTCATCCCGGTCGCGGGGGCCGTGCTCGTGATCGCCGCGGGAGTGCCGGTGACCGCCGTGCGGCTGCGCAGGCTCACCGACAACGCCGTCACGCGCACCCTCGCCGACAGCTCGTACGCGATCTACCTCTGGCACTGGCCGCTGCTCGTCTATGCCGAGACCACCCTCGACGAGCCGCTCGGCGCGGGGCACAAGGCGGCGATCTTCGTCGGCTCCCTGCTGCTCGGGTGGCTGACCACGGTCGCCGTCGAGAGGCCGATCCGGTTCGGGCCGCTCGCCCGGTCGCGCGCGGTCGCGACCCTCACGGTCGGTGCCCTCGCGATGGCCATGGTCGCCCTGCCGGCCGGCGCGGTGCGCACCGCGATGCTGCGCACGGGCGAGCTCTACGCCGAGATCTCGGTCGACTCGTCCGAGGCGTTGTGCGTCGGAGCGGAGGCCCTCACCGCCGGTGCTGACTGCGTCGACGGCCCCTACCCTGGCCTCAGCCCCGACCCGCTCGGCGACTGGGAGCAGATCTCGGTTCTGCACGGCATGGGCTGCGCGACCGACAACGTCGTGCCCACCGTGCGAAGCTGCGTCTTCGGCGATCCGGACGGCGACGTGAAGGTCGCGCTCGTGGGCGACTCCCACGGCATGAAGGTGTGGCCCGCCTTGAGCCTCGTCGCCGAGGATGCCGGGTGGAGCCTTCACACCTTCCTCAAGGCCCAGTGCGAATACACCTCGCCCACGATGGACGGCACCGACAACTGCCGCCAGTGGCGTGCAGATGTCACCGCACAGCTCGAGGCGGAGGGGCCCTGGGACCTCGTCGTCACGGCTGGCGCGTCACACGTCACCGACCGACCGGGAGCGGCCGATGCGTTCCGCGCCGCGTGGACTCCCCTGATCGAGGCGGGCGCTCAGGTCGTGCACATGCGCGACGTGCCCTACCTTGCCGACGACGTGCGGTTCTGCGTCGTCGACCACCTCGACGACCTGTCACCCTGCGACACGCCCCGAGAGACGGCGGTGCTGGATGACATCATGGCGACCACCGCGTCCACTCTGCCCGGGGCATCCGTCGTCGACCTCACCGACTACCTCTGCGACGCGGACACCTGTTTCGCGGCGATCGGCGGCGTCATCACGCACCGCGACGGCAACCACCTCACCGACGAGTTCGCCCGCACCCTCGCGCCCGCACTGGGCGCCCAGCTGCGGGTGATCGTGCCCGACCTGTTCGACCGGGCGGGCTGAGCGCGCGTCAGCGCTTCTTGCGTGGTGGTGGCGTGTCGATCGCGGGCACGGCGGCGGGGGCATCCCACACCTTGACGATCGCCCACGCGACCGCGGCGATCGGTACCGAGAGCACCGCGCCGACGATGCCGCCGAGGATCGTGCCCGCCGTCAACGCGACGAGGATCACGAGCGGATGCAGGCTGAGCGACTGCGCCATCACGACCGGCTGCAGGAAGTTGCCCTCGAGCTGGTTGACCGCGATCACGATCACGACGACGATGAGGGCGATCACCGGCCCGTTCGCGACGAGGGCGACGAGCGCGGCGAGCGCCCCCGCGGCCGTCGCTCCGACGAGCGGGATGAACGCGCCGATGAACACGATGACCGCGAGCGGCAGGGCGAGCGGCACCCCGAGGACCGCGAGGCCGACGCCGATCGCCACTGAGTCGACGAGGGCGATGATCGCCGTGCCGCGCACGTAACCACCCAGCGTGGTGACCGCGGTGACGCCGACGCGTTCGCCCCGAGCCTGCCGCGGCGCCGAGAGGTACCCGAGGAAGAAGGCCCAGATGCGGTCGCCGTCCTTCATGAAGAAGAACAGGATCACGATCGTGAGCACCGCGCCCGTGATGATCTCGCCCGCGAGGCTCACTCCGGCGAGCGCCCCCGACCCAAACTGGCTGCTCGTGAGGAAGTTCGCGATGCTGTCGCGCGCCTCCTGCAGCTGCGCCTCATCGATCGGCAACGGGCCGTTGACCAAGAAGTCCTGCACCTGGTCGATTCCGTCACCCGCCTTCTGGGCGAGGGTCTCCCACTGATTGCGCACGGCGAAGACGATGAGCGTCACGATGCCGCCGAAGACCACGATGCCGGCGACGAGGGCGATCCAGGCGGCGGCGAGGGGCGGAAGGCCGCGCGCCCGCATCCACGCGAGCACCGGAGCGGCCGCGGCCGCGATGATCACCGCGAGCAGCACGGGCACGACGACGAGCTTCAGCTGCACGAGCGCGAACACCAGCAGGGCGGCGAGCGCGACGATGAGGATGATCTGCCCGCTGCGCAACGCGAGCTTGCCGATGCGGTCGGTCAGCAGGGTCGCGAGCGGCGGTGTCGTCGACGTCGTGGATGCCACGGCCGAGGCCTCGGATGCGGCGGTCTTCTTGCTTCTCATGCGACGACTCTCCTTGGGATCGCAACGATTACAGCACAGGCGCGCTGTGGGCGTGGAGGGGTTGCGCAGCGCCCCTCGTGCGATTCGGTGGCCTCGGCGCTAGCCTCAAGGGCATGTCCCGAATCTTCCGGATGCCCTTCGGATCGGTGTATCCGCTGTACGTTGCCAAGCTCGAGCGCAAGGGCCTCACGAAGGCCGAGCTCGACGAGGTCATCGAGTGGCTGACCGGATTCGATGAGACCGCCGTCGAGCGCCATTGTGCCGAGGAGACGACCTTCGAGCAGTTCTTCGCGGAGGCACGCCTCAACCCGAACGCCCCGCTCATCACCGGCCTCATCTGCGGCGTGCGCGTCGAGGAGATCGAGGACCCCTTGATGCAGCAGATCCGCTACCTCGACAAGCTCGTGGATGAGCTGGCCCGCGGCAAGGCGATGGAGAAGGTGCTGCGGGTCGGGGTGGCGGCATAGGTCGGCTCAGCCGAGCAGGTCGGCCAGCGGTCCCGCCGGCAGGGCGATCCAGCCCTCGCGGCGCGCGCGCTCGAGTTGCTCAGGAGCCGGCCCGACCCATCCGCCGAGGGCCGCGTTGCGGCTCGCCATCGCGGCGATCACGGCATCGAAGGCGTCGGCGGATGCCACCATGAGCGGCGCGAACTCCCCCGCGTCGAACCACGGCGCGGCGTCGCTCACCGCTGCGAGCAGCCCGGCGCGCGAGTCGGGCGAGGTGCGGTAGCCCGTGGTGTCGAAGCCCCACAGGCGCAGCGACGCGCCCGGGTAGACCTCGACGACGGCCCCCGACCCGGCGCGATCGACGGGGATGCCGCTCGCCCGGATGCGCGCGAGCAGGCCCGCACACCGCATCGCGGTGAGCCCGAGGCGGTCGGTCGAGACGCTGAGCGGCCAGCGGCCCGTGCGCTCGCGCACGACGCGGTCGGTCTCGCGGTACGACAGGCGTCGACGCCAGTCCATGCCGCCGTCAATGGTGCCGGCGTCCTCCGGATGCTCGGAGTGCTTGGCAACGAAGTCGACGAACTCGACCGGCCACCCGAAGGCGCAGTCGATGCCGATCTTCGCGACCCGGCCCGCCGCCTCGACGATCTGGGGGTCGTCCACGCCGAGGTGGAGCTCAGTGAGTGCGGCGCGGCCGACGCTCCACTCGATCACGGCGAGCGCGGTGCCCTGAGGTTGAGCGGCGAGATCGACGCCTGCGGTCAGCACGAGTTCAGGGTACGCGGTCGGGATGCTCTGGCTGTTGACGAAGCTTGAGCCCGCCCCGCGACACGACTACCGTTAGGAGTCGCGCGTTTGGATGTGTTTGCGTCTCAGGCATAGACGCCAGTTCGGACCGACGTTCTGGATTGCGGCAAGAGCAGGGCCGCTAGCCTGTCAGTCGCGTCTCCGCTGTCTCGCAACGACACGAGCAACGACGGACGGATCGGGCACAGGTGGTCGCGCCCGACTTGAGTGGGCTGACGCAGCGACTAGCACTGCCATTGGTTCGCGGCCCTCAGCCTCCGCTGGCGGTGCAATCGACATTGCCCGCGCGACAGGTGGAGCCTCTTCGGCGATATCAAGCGAAGCAAGCACAGCGTCGAGTTCCGTCACATCCGCCTTACGCTCGCGATACTCCCGGTAGCGCCTCTGTGCAGTGGCCAACAGGTCGTCATAGTAGAGGATGTGCCCTTTTATGTGCCCTAGCTTGCTCTCGAGGTGCTCTGCCAGGTTGCGGTCGCCCATGTAGCCGAAGTCAGGTTTCTTCCCAAGCACGAAGATGACTGCGATACCCGCCGACGGCTTGCTCGGCTGTTTTGACAGCACTTCAGTCACCGCTTCAAAGTACTTCTCGCCCTGCCTTACAAGCTCGTCAAGCGTCGTGGCCCGGTTGTACCTCTTCAGCTCGACAATCATGTGGATACCCGCGGTCGTTCGATACTGAATGTCTATCCGCCCCTGTTTCTGGTTCTCGACATCCGACTTATCGAAGAGGGCTTGAGACTTCTTGCGAATGCGACTTAACGCGATTTCCATATC
>CALRZA010000160.1:0-5355 GCA_943372535.1 Auritidibacter sp. Marseille-P8566 | reverse complement strand
GCACCGGAGAAGGCGAGCAGCGCGGTGGGCACGAAGACGACGGCGCTCCACAGAGCGGCGAAGATGAGAGTGCGCGCGGGCCCGGCGCCCGTGGCCCGAACGGCGACGGTGGCGATGAAGGCGGCGAGGCCCCCGAGAGCGGCGATCGGTACGACGCGCATGCCGAGGATGTCCCCCGCGGCCAGCGAGCCGAGAACGCCCCAGACGACGGCCCCGATCGCCGCGACGGCGACGGACAGCAGCGCCGACCGCGACCACGCGCTCGCGGGAAGCATGCGCCGGTAGACGACGGCGATCGACGCGGTGACGACCGCGACCGCGATGGCCGACGCGGTGATGATGCCCCAGCTCTCCACGTGCCCCCTTAGGAGAAAGAGTAAGGGGTGCCGCTCAGTTGAGCGGCACCCCTCACCGGGTGTTTCGTGTGACCTACTTGGCGTCGGCCAGGACGTAGCCCTCTTCACCGTGGATGACGGTGTCGATGCCGGCGATCTCGTCCTCGTTCTTCACGCGGAAGCCCATGGTCTTCTCGATCGCGAAGCCGATGACGAAGGCGAGCACGAAGGAGTAGATCAGCACCGAGAAGGCGGCGATCGCCTGCACGAGCAGCTGGGTGCCGGAGCCCGACTGGAGCAGACCGGTTCCGTTGGCGAAGAAGCCGAGGAACAGGGTGCCGACCAGACCACCGACGAGGTGGATGCCGACGACGTCGAGCGAGTCGTCGAACCCGAGCTTGAACTTCAGGTCGATCGCGAGTGCGCAGATGACACCGGCGACGACACCGAGCACGATCGCGAAGCCGGGCGTGAGCGAGGCACAGGCCGGGGTGATCGCGACGAGGCCGGCGACGGCACCCGAGGCGGCACCGACGGAGGTCGGCTTGCCGTCCTTGATCTTCTCGACGACGAGCCAGGCCAGCAGCGCGGCGGCCGGGGCGATGATCGTGTTGACGAAGGCGAGCGCGGCGGTGCCGTCAGCGGCGAGCTCGGAGCCCGCGTTGAAGCCGAACCAGCCGAACCACAGGAGGCCGGCGCCGAGGAGCACGAACGGCGGGTTGTGAGGCACGTGCGCACCCTTGGCGAAGCCGACGCGCTTGCCGAGGACGAGCGCCAGGGCGAGCGCCGCAGCACCAGCGTTGATGTGAACCGCGGTTCCACCGGCGAAGTCGATCGTGCCGATGCCGAAGACGTCCTGCAGGCCGTGGGTGAGCCATCCACCGTAGGCGAACGAGGCGTCCTCGGCGAGGCCGAAGTTGAAGACCCAGCTCGCGACGGGGAAGTAGACGATCGTGGCCCAGATGCCAGCGAAGACCATCCACGCACCGAACTTCGCGCGGTCAGCGATGGCACCCGAGACGAGCGCCACGGTGATGATCGCGAAGGTCGCCTGGAAGGCCACGAAGGCGAGCGGCGGGTAGGCGGCACCCTCGGGAACCTCGAGGAGGTTGCCCAGGAGGATCGCTCCCGTGTCGATCGACCAGAGGGGCAGAGTGCCCTCGGCGCCGGGGAAGGCGATCGCGTAGCCGTAGATGGCCCACAGGACGCCGATGAGGCCGATCGCGCCGAAGCTCATCATCATCATGCTGATGACGGACTTCGCCTTGACCAGACCGCCGTAGAAGAATGCCAGTCCGGGGGTCATCAGCAGCACGAGCGCTGCCGCAATGAGTAGGAAGGCGGTGTTGCCCTGATCCATTGTGAACCTTTCTTTGTTGCTGCGAAGGATGCACCGTGGGGCGGGAGAGCCCTCTCTCGGGTACGCAGTCAGTTTGGCGACGTGAGGTTTCACCGGGAGTGCCTGCCGTGTTTCCGGACTGTTACGCACCGGGCGCGCGTGTAAACATCGTGTTTCGGGCAGCCACCGATTCGCCCGATGCGACTTACCTACACTGGACTCATGACGTTGCTGAGGTCCGAGAGATTCGCCGCCATGCTCCTGGTCGCCGCCGCCGCAGTCGGCCTGATCCTCGCGAACTCGCCCCTCGCCGAACCCGCGAAGGCCGTCGAGGCCTTCCATCTGGCCATCCCGCTGCTCGGCATCGACCTCTCGGTCGGCCACTGGGTGAAGGACGGCCTGCTCGCGGTCTTCTTCTTCATCGCGGCGATCGAGCTGCGTCATGAGCTGCGTCACGGCGAGCTGAACTCTGCGCGCAAGGCGCTCATCCCCGCGGCCGCCGCGGTCGGCGGAGTCATCGTGCCGGCGCTGATCTTCCTGATCATGGTGCGCGACCCGGCGTTGGCTCAGGGATGGCCGATCCCGACCGCGACCGACATCGCCTTCGCGCTCGGCGTTCTCGCGATCGTGGGCCGGGGGCTCCCGCCGACGTTCCGGGCGCTGCTGCTCGCGATCGCCGTCATCGACGACCTCATCGCGATCCTCATCATCGCGATCTTCTTCACCGACGACCTGCAGCCGATCCCGCTGCTCGTCGCGGTGCCCGTGGTGCTCTTCTTCGGGTGGCTGAGCTACCGGGTGCGCGGACGGCAGCGCGGCTGGGTCATCGCGGCCCTGATCGTGCTGGGGCTCACGGCGTGGGTTCTCGTGCTGCACTCCGGCATCCACCCGACGATCGCGGGCGTCGCACTGGGCCTCATCATGGCGGGCGGCGTCGCCGGTCGCACGCGGCACGCGATCGAGCCGTGGTCGAACGTGGTCATCCTGCCGCTCTTCGCCATCGTCGCCGCGTTGGTGCCGATCCCGACGGCGAACCTCTCCGCCCTCAGCCCGGCGTTCTGGGGCGTGCTCATCGCGCTCCCGGTGGGCAAGATTGTCGGCATCACCGCGGGCGCCGTCATCGCCGCCGCCCTCGCCGACCGGCGCACACGCACCGGCACGCTGCCGATCCCCGACGTCATCGCCGTGGCCGCCCTCGGCGGCATCGGGTTCACCGTCTCATTGCTGATGAACGAGCTCGCGTTCGAGTCGCAACCCGAGGTCGCCGACGAGGTGACCCTGGCGGTGATCGCCGGGTCGGTCATCTCGGCGCTCATCGGTGGCGTGCTCACGGCGCTGCGGTCTCGGGCTCACCGCGCCGACGACACGGCCGAGCATGTCGTCAGCCCGCGGGAGTCGTGAGCGCGATCATGCGCGAGACCGACCGCAGATACTTCTTGCGGTAACCGCCCGCGAGCATGTCGTCGGGATAGATCGTGTCGAGAGGGATGCCGTCGGCGACGATGCGCACCTGAGCGTCATAGAGGCGATCCACGAACGCGACCAGTCGCAGGGCGTCGGTCTGGTTCTGCAGCACGTGAACCCCCGTGAACCCAACGCCGGCGAGGTTCTCGACGAGGCTGACGTAGTGCGACGGATGCACGGAGCCGAGGTGCGCGAGCATCGCGTCGAATGGGTCGAGGGTCGTGACTCCCTCGATGCGCGCGAGCTCGGCCGCGACATCCGGTGACACCCGGGCGCCCGCCTCGATGTCGCGGCGTCGGTAGTCGAGGCCGTCGATGCGGATCGTCTCGAACTTGGCCGCGAGAGAGTCGATCTCGCGCAGGAAGTCCTGGGCGGCGAACCGGCCCTCGCCGAGCGCGTTCGGCGGCGTGTTCGACGTCGCCGCGATCTTCGAGCCGGAGGCGACGAGCTCCGACAGCAGACGTGACATCAGCCGGGTGTCCCCCGGGTCGTCGAGCTCGAACTCGTCGATGCAGAGGAGGGAGGCCCCCTTGAGCAACTGCACGGTCGGCGCGTAGCCGAGGGCACCGACGAGGGCGGTGTACTCGATGAAGGTGCCGAAGTACTTGCGGCCCGGAGCCTGGTGCCAGAGCGCCGCGAGGAGGTGGGTCTTGCCGACCCCGAACCCGCCGTCGAGGTAGACGCCGGGCAAGGGCGCGGGAGTCTTGCGGCGTGAGAACAGTCCCCCGCCGCCCGAGTGCCAGCCCGCGATGAAGTTGCGGATCGCGGCGACGGCAGCCCCTTGCGACGGGTAGTCCCGATCCGGGCGGTAGGAATCAAGCGTGGCGTTGGCGAACTGGCGCGGAGGGATGAGGTGCGCGATGATCGCGTCCCCGCCGAGCGTGGGAATCCGATCGACGAGTCGACCCGGTGACGTGGTCGCGTCGACGGTCATGAAGGCTGCCTTGGTCTGTGACGCCGTTTGACGTCCGCCGGGGCGGGCGCACAGCGAACACCGTAGATTCGTGTGGAGGATTGATTCCAGCCTAGCCGCCCGACCGGGCGCGAGGCCCACCCCCGTCCGGAGGCCCACCATGACCGTACCGACCGATCCCGCCGAGCGCTTCGCCGCCTACGCGCACCCCGAGCGTCTCGTCTCCGGGGCGTGGCTCGAGGCCCATCTGGGCGACCCGGGGCTCGTCGTCGTCGAGTCGGATGAGGACGTCCTGCTGTACGAGACCGGCCACATCCCCGGCGCCGTGAAGGTCGACTGGCACACCGAGCTCAACGACCCGGTCGTGCGCGACTACGTGTCGAGCGAGGCCTTCGCCGCGCTGCTGAGCGCGAAGGGCATCCGCCGCGACAGCACCGTCGTGATCTACGGCGACAAGAACAACTGGTGGGCCGCGTACGCGCTGTGGGTCTTCACCCTCTTCGGTCACGACGACGTGCGCCTGCTCGACGGCGGCCGCGCCCTGTGGGAGGCCGAGGGGCGCCCGTTCACCACGGACGCGTCGACTCCAACCCCGACCGACTACCCCGTGGTGGAGCGCGACGACAGCCGCATTCGCGCCTTCAAGGAGGACGTGCTCGAGCACCTCGGCCAGCCGCTCATCGACGTGCGCTCCCTCGAGGAGTACACCGGCGAGCGCACCCACATGCCCGCTTACCCCGACGAGGGCGCCCTGCGCGGCGGCCACATCCCCACGGCGCGCAGCGTGCCGTGGGCCCGGGCCGCAGCCGAGGACGGCACGTTCCGGTCGCGCGCCGAACTCGACGCGATCTACCGCGACGAGGCCGGCATCGTCGACGGCGTGCCGGTGATCGCCTACTGCCGCATCGGGGAGCGCTCGGCGCACACCTGGTTCGTGCTGACGCATCTGCTCGGCATCGACAGCGTGCGCAACTACGACGGCTCGTGGACCGAGTGGGGCTCCGCGGTGCGCGTGCCGATCGCGGTCGGCGCCGAGCCCGGCGCGGTGCCCGCCCGCTAGGCTCGAACGATGACCGAGTCGCCGCCCCTGCCCGCCGCGCTCGCCCAGATCCGCGAGGACTTCCTCGACCTCGAGGTGAGCGATCGCCTGCAGCTGCTTCTCGAGTTCTCCCGCGACCTGCCGGAGTTGCCCGCGCAGTACGCCGACCACCCCGACCTCCTCGAGCGGGTCGAGGAGTGCCAGTCGCCGGTCTTCATCATCGTGGAGGTGGATGCCGCGGCTCAGGTCCACCTGCACGCCACCG
>CALRZA010000159.1:0-5360 GCA_943372535.1 Auritidibacter sp. Marseille-P8566 | reverse complement strand
CTCGTCACCGTGACCGTCGGCCGACTCCTCGCCGTGGCCGGTGTCGGCGAGCTCGGTCTCGGCGGGCGCGGAGTGGTCGCCGCCCTCGGCCGCGGCGGAGCAGCCGGTGAGCGCGAGCGCGACGAGCAGGGCGAGAGGCACAAGACGGGTCATGCTGGCACGGTACGGGCGGGGGAGGGGGCGCCGCGAGCCCGAGTGTTGGGGGTGGGGGAGGTGCTAACGGGCGGCGGTGATCCGGCCGACAGTGATCACCCGTTGACCGACCCAGCGAGCAGCCCGCGCACGAAGTACCGCTGCAGCGCGAAGAACACCGCGACCGGCACGATCATCGACACGAACGCGCCGGCGGTGAGCAGCTCCCAGTCGCCGCCGCGGGTGCCCACCAGCTCGGTGAGCCGCACGGTGAGGGGGTTGATCCCGCGGATGCCCGCGCCGAACACCAGGCCCACGAGCAAGTCGTTCCACACCCAGAGGAACTGGAAGATCGCGAACGACGCCAGCGCGGGCACGCTCAGCGGCAGCACGACCGAGCGGAACATCGTGAACGCGCCGGCGCCATCCATGCGGGCGGCCTCGATGATCTCCCGGGGGATGCGGGAGACGAAGTTGTGCAACAGGAAGATCGCGATCGGCATCGCGAAGATCGTGTGGGCGATCCAGATCGGCACGTAGGTGCCTGCGATCCCCAGAGCCGGGATGACCGTGAGCTCGCCGAGCGTCAGACCGTTGGCGAACAGCTGCAGCAGGGGCACGAGGGTCAGCTCGAGCGGGATCGCCTGCATGCCGAGGATGACGATGAGCAGCGCCGTGCGGCCGCGGAAGTCGAACCACGCCAGGGCATAGGCGGCGAAGGTCGCGATGACGACGGGGAAGACGGTGCCCGGGATCGCGATCGCGAGGGAGTTGAGGAAGTAGACCCCGAGCGGCGGGTTGAGGGTGCTGCCCTCGAAGAGCACCCGCCCGTAGTTCTCGAGGGTGAAGCTCGGGGTGGCGAACGCCGTCCACCACCCGGAGTTGTTGATGGCCTCGGGGGTGCGAAAGCTGGTGACGAGCAGGCCGAAGGTGGGGATCGTCCAGAGCACCGCGATCGCGACGGAGAGAAAAGAAGCGACCGGGGAGGTGAGGAAGGACTGACTCTTGGTCATCCCTCTCAACTCCCCGGTCGCTGTGTCACTCGCTGGTGAGGTCTCGACTAGCTCGACCCGCCCGGGCGATTGTTACCCCTTCACCGACCCCGCGAGGAGGCCGCGCACGAAGTAGCGCTGCAGGGCGAAGAACACCGCGACGGGCACGATGATCGACACGAACGCGCCGGCGGTGAGAAGCTCCCAGTCGCTGCCGCGGGTTCCGACGAGCTCGGCCAGACGCACCATCAGCGGCGCGATCTCGCGCTTGCCGCCACCGAAGGTGAGTCCGACGAGCAGGTCGTTCCAGACCCACAGGAACTGGAAGATCGCGAACGAGGCGATCGCCGGGATGCTCAGCGGGAGAACCACCATGCGGAACGTCTTGAACGCATCGGCCCCATCCACGCGCGCCGCTTCCATGAGCTCCCGAGGGATCTGCGAGAGGAAGTTGTGCAACAGGAAGATCGCGATCGGCATGGCGAACATCGTGTGCGCCAACCAGATCGGGATGTAGGTGCCGGTGATTCCGAGCGGTGGCAGGAGCGTGAAGTCCCCGATCACCACGCCGTTGGCGAAGAGCTGCAGCAGCGGGATGAGCGCGAGCTGCAGCGGGATGACCTGCATGGCAAAGATCGTGTAGAACAGCAGGTCGCGGCCCTTGAAGTCGAACCAGGCCAGGGCGTACGCCGCGAACGTCGCGATCACCACGGGGAAGACCGTCGCGGGGATCGTGATGGCAAACGAGTTGAGGAAGTACAGGCTCAACGGCGGCGTCACCGAGCTGCCCGCGAAGAGAACCGTGTTGTAGTTCTCCAGCGTGAAGCTCGGGTTGGTGAAGAACGTCCACCAGCCCGTGTTGTTGATGTCAGCCGAGTTGCGGATGCTCGAGATGAAGAGCCCGAAGGTCGGGATCGTCCAGATCAGAGCGATCAGGATCGCGGCAGCGGACGCGAAGGGCGAACCGAAGATGTTGTTCTGCTTGCGGCTGGTGAGCCGCATGCCCTTGCGTTCGGACTTCGCCTTGGCCGGCGTCGTGGGAGTGGAAATCGCAACCATCAGTGAACCTCCCTCTCCTTGCGAACCTGTCTGACGTTGAAGATGATCAGCGGGAGGACCCCGAGGAACAGGATCATCGCGAGAGCCGAGCCGGTGCCGTAGTTGAGCGCCCGGAAGCTCTGCTGGTACATCTCGTTGGCGATGACCGACGTCTGGAAGTTACCGCCGGTCATGGTGCGGATGATGTCGAAGACCTTGAGCGACGTGACGGTGATCGTCGTGAGAACGACGATGACGCTTCCCCAGATCATCGGGATCGTGATGCGAGTGAAGCGCGACCACCCCTTGGCGCCATCGAGCATAGAGGCCTCGATGATGTCATCCGGAACCGCCTTCATGGCGGCCGAGAGCACGACCATCGCGAATCCGGTCTGGATCCAGACCATGACAGCGATGAGCAGGAAGGTGTTGAGCGGAGCCTCGAGCAGCCAGTTCGGCGGCGTGCCCCCGAAGGCTTTCACGATCGCGCTCAGCAACCCGATGTCTTCCTTGTTGGGGTTGGGCTCGAAGGTGTAGACGAACTTCCAGATGATGGATGCCCCCACGAACGAGATCGCCATCGGCAGGAAGATCAGCGACTTGACGATCCCCGCGTACTTCATGCGGTCGGTCAGGTAGGCGATCGCGAGACCGAAGGCGGTCGAGGCGAGCGGCACCACGATCGTCCAGATGAGGGTGTTGCGCAGCACGAGAAGGATCTCGGGCTGCGTGAACGCCCAGATGTAGTTCTCGAGCCCGATGAAGTTCTCGCTGCGGGCGTCGAACATCGACAGGTACAGCGTGCGGATCGCGGGGTAGACCAGACCGATCAGCAGAAGAAGGATGGCCGGTCCGAGAAAGACGAAGTACTTCAGACGGTTCTGCGTCTTCTCCTTGGTGCGTTCAGACAGCACGAAGATCAGGACGATGAGGCCGATGAAGACCGCGAGTCCGATGAGAAGGAGTGTGACGTTGGGCAGCACCGTCGCATAGGGCGACCTAGCTGTGACAATCCACATTGATTGACTCATTCCTGTGAGGGGCAGTAGTGAGAGAAGTGCGGGGCCCGCTTGCGCGAGCCCCGCACCGTTCTTTAGTGCTTAGTAGAAGAACCTACTACTGGGGCCAGCTCGCCTCGATCGCGTCGAGAACAGCCTGGTCCGACTTGTTCTCCGCGACCCACGCGGTCATCTCGCGCCAGAACGAACCGGCACCGACGGCGGCGGGCATGACGTCCGAACCATCGAAGCGGAACGTGGTGGCGTTCTGGAGGATCTCAACCGCGTTGGCGTTCACCGGGTCGGCGACGTTCGCGGTGTCGAGGCCCAGGTTGGCCGAGAACCAGCCACCGAGGGCGGCCTTCTTGTTGTTCCAGTCCGGGGTCGTGAGGTAGTGCTGAACCGCAGCAACCTCGGGACGGTCCGCGAAGGCACCGACGAACTCGCCACCACCGAGGGCGGGCTTGTTGTCCGCGCTCACGCCGGGGAAGTAGAACGTCGTGATGCCACCCTCGGTCGTGGTGTCGTCCGGGGTCACGATGGTCGCGCCCTGGTCGGCCACGAGGATGCCACCGATGAAGGAGGCCTGGCGGTGCATCGCGCACGAGCCGTCAACGATGCCAGCGCCACCGGTCTGGAAGGCGGTGGTGGCGATCGACGGAACGTCACCGACGTACTCCGGGTTCTTGAGGATCTTGCCGGCCTCGCCGATCACCTCGAGCACCTTGGGGTCGTTGAACGCGATGTCGTGGTTGACCCACGCGTCGTAGGTCTCAGCGTCCTGGAAGCGGAGCATGAGGTCGTCCATCCAGTCGGTACCGACCCAACCGGTGGCGTCACCGGACTCGAAGCCGGCGCACCAGGGCTGAACGTCGGTTGCCGCGATCTCGTCGGACAGAGCGAGCAGCTCGTCCCACGTGGTCGGGATGGCCCAGCCGTTGTCCGCGAAGGTCTTCGGCGAGTACCAGACGAACGACTTCACGTTGGCGCCGAGGGGAGCCGCGTAGAAGGTGCCGTCGACCGTGCCGTAGTCCTTCCAGTCAGCGGTGTAGTTCTCGTCAACGCTGGCGCTGACGGCGTCGGGCGCGGGAACGACCTTGCCGGTCTCGACCATGGCCTTGAGCAGACCGGGCTGCGGGAAGACGGCGAGGTCGGGGGCGGTTCCACCCTCAACGCGCACGGGCAGCTGGGCCTCGAACTCGCTCGAGCCGTTCCAGTTGATCGTGATGCCGGTGCAGTCCTCGAACTCGACGAAGGACTCCTGGAAGAGCTCCGCCTCGGGGCTGATGATGGTCGTGTAGATCTCGACCTCGGTGCCCGAGTTGCCCGCGTAGTCCGCGAATGCCTCACAGCCCTCCGGGAGCTCTCCGCTGGCACCGGTGTCGGTGGTACAGCCCGAGAGAATCAGAGCGAAAGCGGTTGCAGAGGCGGCTGCGAGGACCAGTGAGCGGCGACGTGATGCGCTCATGTGTAATCTCCTTTGATTGGTTGAGGGTAGAAATTCTCAGCCCGCTTACACGGATGCCTTGGATTTCCAACCCCAGACTAAGCGCGGGGCCCCTGAAAGGGGAACGCGTGAATATCTCGTTTAGATAACGGTAAGCGCTTGCGGTGTCGGATGCCCTCGCGCCGCCGCACGGGATTTGGGAGCGCTTCCACGCTGAAAACTGGAAGCGCTTGCATGTCGAGGGTGCTCAAACGGCGCGTCGTGGAGGCGTTCCGGCGCTGAGGAAGTGACCAAAGTCGGCCCTGCTTGGGCCTGTGCGTGGGTCAAGACGCGAGGCGGGCGGGCGGTCGGGGGCGGCGAGCGGGGTGGCGGCGGCAGCCTCTGCGCGGCACCCTCCGCAAACTTTCTGGCGGATCCGGACGATCTCTTGACGTCAAGACAACGTCCGGATCCGCCAGAACGAATGGAGGGTGGCGTCGGGTTGCCTTTGTGCGCCCGCCGGGCCGTTGCGGCCCGAGACTCGCTCCGGTCCGAAAGGGGCCACGGCCCGAGGCCCGCCACGGCGCGAGAGCGGCCACGGCCCGAGGCCCGCTACGGCGCGAGAGCGGCCAGGGCCGGAGCGGGTCGCAGCCAGCGAGGGCCCGGGCGTCAGTCCGAGATGCTCAGCAGCACGTGGCCCGACGAGACGGTGGCGCCGACCGCGGCGTTGATGCCCGTGACCGTGCCGTCCTTGTGGGCGGCGATCGGCTGCTC
>CALRZA010000158.1:0-5362 GCA_943372535.1 Auritidibacter sp. Marseille-P8566 | reverse complement strand
AGCCGTGGGACCGTCCGCCGCTGACCCTGATCGGCTGGCCGTTCGCCGTCGTCGGCCTCATCGTCGCCGCGATCGCGTCGGCCCTCGTCGATCCCGACTTCACCCTCGACGGGAACGGGGCTCGGATGACGGCATCCCTCGTCATCTCGTTCGTCGCGACCGTCGCCGTGGGCTGGGCGGTGGTCGCCCTGCTGATGCTGATCGTGCATCCGCGCTCGCGGCCGCGGGTCGAGTTCCGCCCGCTGACGCTGCTGCTCGTCGCGGGCGCGGTGCTGCTCAGCCGTCTGACCGGGTTCGAGCCCGGCGTCGTGTTCGGGCTGCTGGCGGGCATCGGCTTCGGCACCGCCCTGGCCGCCGGCCCGCGCGGTCGCGCGAGTCTCATCGCCGTCGTCTACTTCATCGTCGCGGGAGGCTCCGCGTGGTGGGGCTACACGCTGGTGTCGCCGCGCCTCGGCGACAACCCGTCATGGCTCGAACTGCTGATCGTCGAGACCCTCGCCGGCATCACCGTGACCGCGGTCTCGGCGCTGCCGATCGCCCTCGTGCCGGTGCGCGGACTGCTCGGCCACACCCTGTGGCAGTGGAACCGCTGGGTGTGGGCGCTCTGCTACCTCGTGGCGAGCGCGGCGTTCCTGCTCGTGCTGCTGCCGCTGCCCGATTCGTGGCAGCAGATCCCCGGCAGCGTCACGGCGTGGCTCATCTCTTTCGCCGCCTACGCACTCGCCGCCGTGCTCATCTGGCTCGTCGTCGTGCGACCCGGCCGCCGGCAGGAGGCCACGCAGTCCGAGCCCGTCGAGCCGGTCGAGTCCGCCTAGGCCCCGACCAGCTCGCGCTCCCCGGCCTCCGACCGCACCGCCCGGTTGACGGCCGAGACGACCGCCTTGAGGGATGCCGTCGAGATGTCGGCATCGATGCCGACGCCCCACAGTCGCTTGCCGTTGACGTTCAGCTCGACATAGGCGGCCGCCTGGGCGTCGCCTCCCGCGCTGAGGGCGTGCTCGACGTAGTCGTAGAGCTTCACCTCGACACCCTGCTCCGCCATGATGCCGAGGAACGCGGCGATCGGACCGTTCCCGGTCCCCGTCGCCGCCAGCACCTCATCCCCGACGCGCAGGGAGACATCGAGGGTGGTCGTGCCGGTGAGCTCGCTCGCGGTGCGGGTCGAGTGCAGCTCGAACCGACCCCACTTCTGCTCGGCGGCGGTCGCGGGAAGGTACTCGTCCTGGAAGATCGACCAGATCTCGTCGCTCGTGACCTCGCCGCCCTCGGCGTCGGTCTTGGCCTGCACGACGGCGCTGAACTCGATCTGCAGCTTGCGCGGCAGGTCGAGAGCGTGGTCGGCCTTGAGCAGATAGGCGACGCCACCCTTGCCCGACTGCGAGTTGACGCGCACGACGGCCTCGTAGCCGCGCCCGAGGTCCTTGGGATCGACCGGCAGGTAGGGCACGGCCCAGACCAGCTCGTCGACCGAGACCCCGCGCTCGGCGGCCTCGGCGGCCATCGCTTCGAAACCCTTCTTGATCGCGTCCTGGTGCGAACCGCTGAACGCCGTGTAGACGAGGTCGCCGGCCCACGGGCTGCGCTCGTGCACCTTGAGCTGGTTGCAGTACTCCGCCGTGCGCTTGACCTCGTCGAGGTCGCTGAAGTCGATCTGCGGGTCGATGCCCTGCGTGAACAGGTTGATGCCCAGGGCGACGAGGTCGACGTTGCCGGTGCGCTCGCCGTTGCCGAAGAGGCAGCCCTCGATGCGGTCGGCTCCGGCGAGGTACCCGAGCTCCGCGGCGGCCACCGCGGTGCCCCGGTCGTTGTGGGGATGCAGGGAGAGCAGCACGTTCTCGCGGTGATTCAGGCGCCGCGACATCCACTCGATCGAGTCGGCGTAGACGTTGGGCGTGGCCATCTCGACCGTCGCGGGGAGGTTGATGATGACCTTGCGGTCGGGCGTGGGCTCGAGGATCTCGAGCACCTGGTTGCAGACGTCGACCGCGAACTCGAGCTCGGTGCCGGTGTAGCTCTCGGGCGAGTACTCGTAGAAGATCTCGGTGCCCGGCACGCGCGACTCGGCCGCGCGGCAGAGCCGGGCGCCGTTAAGGGCGATGTCGATGATGCCCTGCTTGTCGGTGCGGAACACGACGTCACGCTGCAGCACGCTCGTGGAGTTGTAGAGGTGCACGATCGCGCGCTTGGCGCCGACGAGCGAGTCGTAGGTGCGGTTGATGAGCTCCTCGCGCGCCTGCGTGAGCACCTGGATCGTGACGTCGTCGGGGATGAGATCCTGCTCGATCAGCGATCGCACGAAGTCGAAGTCGGTCTGGCTCGCCGACGGGAAGCCGACCTCGATCTCCTTGTAGCCCATGCGCACGAGCAGATCGAACATGATGCGCTTGCGCTCCGGGCTCATCGGGTCGATGAGGGCCTGGTTGCCGTCGCGGAGGTCGACGGCGCACCAGCGCGGCGCCTGCGTGATGCGCTTGCTCGGCCACGTGCGGTCGGGAAGATCCACCGACAACTGCTCGTGGTACGGACGGTACTTGTGGATCGGCATCGAGGATGCCGCTTGCGTGTTCTTCATGGGTCTCTCTCAGTGGTCGAAGTGGGTCAGACCGACGACGCTGCTGGCAGCACCACTCTCCGCGACGAGTGAGGCCTGAGGTTAGGACTCGTCGCGGCAGCTAAGAAGGAGCAGACCGAACACCGTTTCAGGGTAGCACTGCCGCCGCGAAGCTCACACCCGGGCCCGGGACGAGCGCCGCGACGAGACCATGAGCACGACTCCTCCAGAGGCGAGAGCGACGGCGACCAGCAGGGCGATCGGGCTGACGGGCGACCCGGTGGGAGCCAGCGAGGGCAGCTGCAACTCGAGACGGTTCGTGAAGGCGCACACGACATCCGGTGTCGCATCGGTCAACTGGATGATCACCAAGCCGCCGCTGGTCTGGTATGCCGGCGTCGACCCGGTGCAAGTCACGGAGGACAGGACCCACACGAAGCCGATCGGCCCCGGGGGCAGAAGCTCGCGCACCGCGATGTACTTGTCGGCATCCCCCACGATGAGCCCATCCAGCGAATCGCCGACGGCAGTCACCGGCACGCCTTCCGCCGTGGTCGTCGCCGCGACCCGGAACTGCTGAACGTCATCGGTGCCGACGTCGACCTCGAACACGTCGTAGCCGAACTCGTCGACACCGTCGAGGCTCGTCTTCGTGATCGTGAGGGATCCCGCCGGGCTGAAGACGTTCTCGAAGGTGCAGATCGCCTCATCGCCCGCGATGAAGGCCGCGCTGGCCGTGCGGGTCTGGCCGCTCGCCGTGAACGGCACCGACGTGCCGTTGCAGTCGACCCGGTCGAGCTCCCATGTGCCGCGCACTGTCGGTGCCGGCAGCGTCTCGGTCGTCGTGTAGGTGCCGGGAAGACCGAAGCCGTCGTCGACGAGCACCTGCTCGCCGACATCCAGCGTCGTCACGCTCGTCGAGATGTCGGGATCCGGGCTCGGCACGTCGATCGTGAACGGGAACGTTCCGACGCCACCCGTCGTCGACTTCGTGAGCGTCAGCAGGCCCGTGCGGTCCTGGGAGTTCACATAGGTGCAGGTCACGACGTCGCCCGCTTCAAGTGTCACCTCGACGGTCGCCCCGGTGATGACGATGCCGCTGCCGCCCGTCTGCGTGCAGGTCGGTGCGCCACCGACGAGAGTCCAGCCGGGTTGGGCGAGCTCGGTGAAGTCCCACGGTGGTGCACCGCCGGTCACCTCGCCGCGGATGAAGGTCTGACTGGCCGGCACTCCGGTGTCGGGGGTGAGCACGAAGTCGTTCTGGCTGTCGCCGTCGGTGTCGCCATACGAGATGTTGCCGTCGAACTGGAACGAGTTCGGGCCGTTCGAGCCGGCGGCGAGCTCCTTGCGCACGATGATCGTGCCCGCCTCGGGCGGGGGCTGCACGGCGTAGTAGTAGCAGAAGACGTGGGTCGCGCCCCCGGGGAACCCGATCCACTCGACATTGTCGCCGTTGAGATTGTCGACAGCGCACCGCAGGGCCGCGAACCCGTACTGCGTCTCGAGGCCGTTGAGAGGCTGGCTGGGCGTGCCGCCCTGCGCCCACAGGCGCTGCCCCTGCTGCGCGCGGTCGACCTGCGCTTGCGTGAGGGCGACAGTGACCGCCCCCGCGAGACTGCCGCCGGTGGGGGTGCCGCTCGAGTTGAGGATCGGCGTCGACGCCCCCGTCACGATCGACGTCGAGTAGGGCGACGACACCGTGCTCAGCTGCAGCGATGACGGCGACTTGCCGATGATTCCCTGGCCCAGCGTGAATCGCCAGTTCGTCAGCGGGGTGCAGCTGCGGCCGATCGGCGGCGCCGACTCCTCGACCGTGGCGCTGATGGGCTGTCCCGGCGAGTAGACCGTGTCGGGGCCGAGGTCGCGCAGCGACTCCTGCAGGTTGTTGCGCGCCAGGTTCGCCATGACGTCGGTGTAGGTCGCGCACGTGCGGGCGACATAGGTCACCTGATAGGTCGGTGCGGTCGCCGCGGTGACCGGAGTGGCGATCGTGGAGACGAGCAGCACGGCCACGGCGGCGGCCAGAGTTCGGGCGATGGTCGTGCGGGTCATGACAGGGCCCGAGTGACCGGCGAGTGGTAGTCGAGATAGGCGGTGTAGCTCATCGGGGCGGTGGGATTGGAGTAGATCTCGATCGCGAACTTCACCGTGTCGGCATCCCGGTAGTAGTCCCGGGCGCCCACGCCCCCGGGGGCGGCGCCCTCGTCGGCGGGCACGAAGTCATCCCATTTGCGCTCCCACCCGGCGGCGGTCAAGGCGGCATCGAGCGCGTCGAGCTCGGCCTCGGTCACGGAGTAGTCCGTGACGTTCATGAAGTGGTCGCCGTCGCCCTGGATCCACGTGTCGCCGCAATCCGGGCGGATGCCGACGGCGTCGAGCTCGTCGGCGGGAATCCCGTCGATCCAGATGTAGTCGTCCCGCGGTCCGCCTTCGCACGAGACGAACTCCTCCCACCCCGCGGGCCCGTCCACCACGGGACGATCGTTCACCGGACCGAACTGGGTGGCCTCCTCGAGCACGGCACCGGCGAAGATGCATCCGCTCAAGGTGGTGACCGTCATCGCTGCGAGCGCCAGCGCCAGAATCGGACGGGCGAGTCCCATCGTGAATCTCCTTCGTGACGAGTTGCGCTCAGTGTAGAACGTCTGCTCCCTGGGGCTCAGTAGCGCATCGCGGATCGAGTCGGGCGCGTCGGAAGTGAATACGATACGGTTTCACCATCGCTGCCGAGCAGAGGAGTCCCCGTGAATCGTCGCGCGATCGCTGGCAGCGCCATCCTGCTGCTCCTCCTGACGGCCTGCACGGGAGCTC
>CALRZA010000157.1:0-5368 GCA_943372535.1 Auritidibacter sp. Marseille-P8566 | reverse complement strand
GGCTTCGGCGAACGCGACCGGGTCCTCGGCGAACAGGCGCGACGGCGAGCGCATCAGGCCGTCGGAGCCCACGAGGTACGCCTCCCCGGTCTCGCCGAGGCCACCCTGCGTGCCGTCACTGCCGGCGAGCATGATCTCGCTGAACCGGGCGAGCGGCAGCTCCACGGCGAGGGCGCCGATGATGACGCCGTCACGGGCGACCGGGGTCATGGCCCAGCCGGCCGGCTCGCCGAGCGACGGGGCGTAGGACTCGAGATCGGTGAAGACGACGCCGTCGAGCACGTTCGAGCTGATCGTCTCGACGAACGCGGCGCCGAGCGCGCTGAACCGGTACGGACCGGTGGCGACGTTGGTGCCGAGGTCGACTCCCTTGTAGGCGGTGTACACGACGGTGCCCGAGCTGTCGATGAGCAGGATGTCTTCGTACGAGCTGCGGTCGACCAGGGTGCGGAAGTAGGGATGCACGCGCGCGTGGGTTGCCGACCAGTCGCTGCCGTCGCCAGCGTCGTCGACCTCGATCGCCGCCTCGAAGGTCTCGTGCGGAACGGTGTAGAGCAGCTGGAGTTCTTGGGCGGCGCGGGACGAGGGCGCGAAGCTCTGTGCGTCGACGACGTCACCCGAGACCGCGGTGAGCCGGGGGCCGAAGACGGTGTCGTAGTACTCCGCGATCGCCGCATCCCGCGCCTCGTCGTCGGGCAGCTCCTCGAGGTCGGCGAAGGCCGCCGTGAACTCCTCCGTCGCGCTGATCACGGTCTCGCCCTGAGCGTTGACGACGATCGAGTTCTGGATCGTCTCGAGCAGTCGATCGATCTCGCGTGCCCGCGAGTCCCGCACCTCGGTCAGTCTCTGGAACGCGGCATCCTGCAGGGAGCTCGTGGCATTGAAGTATCCGATGAGCCCGACGAGCACGTTGGAAGCGAGGCTCACGGTGAGCAGCATGATCAGGACGATCGACTGGATGCTCAACCCCGACCGGCGGCGCGCGCGACGCACCTGCAGGGGAGCCTCCCCGGGCTTCTCGGCGACCGACATCCGTCCTCCGGCACGTCAACGTGAGCGCCACAAACTGGCGATGGTTCACATTACCGGTCGGCTGTGCCGCGCGTCAGGTTCCCGAGGTCTGCTGCTCGTAGAGCGCCGCGTACATCCCGCCCGCGCCGAGCAGTTCGGTGTGCGTGCCGTGCTCGACGATGCGGCCCGCGACGACGACGAAGATCACGTCGGCGGCGACGATCGTCGACAGCCGGTGCGCGACGGCGATCGTCGTGCGCCCCCGGGATGCCGCATCGAGCGCCGTCTGCACGACCCGCTCCGAGATCGAGTCGAGGGCGCTCGTCGCCTCGTCGAGGATGAGCACGGCCGGATCTTTCAAGAGCACGCGCGCGATCGCGATGCGCTGCTTCTCGCCCCCGCTGAGACGGTACCCGCGTTCGCCGACGATCGTCTCGTAGCCGTCTGGGAAGCCCTGGATCGTGTCGTGGATGTTGGCGGCTCGCGCCGCCTCCTCCAGTTCGCTCTGACTGGCGTCGGGCCGGGCGTACCGGAGGTTCTCGGCGATCGTCGAGTGAAAGAGGTAGGTCTCCTGGCTGACGATGCCGATGTGGCGCACGAGCGAGTCGCTCTGCAGCTCGCGCACATCGTCGCCCGCGAAGCGCACGCTGCCGTCGCTCGCCTCGTGCAGTCGGGGGATCAGGTACGACACCGTGGTCTTGCCCGCGCCCGACGGTCCGACGAAGGCGGCGAACTGCCCGGGAGCGATCGTGAACGAGACGTGATCGAGGGTCGCCGGGCTGTCGGCCGGGGCATCCGGGTAGCGGAAGACGACGTCGTCGAAGGCGACCTCGCCGAGGCGGTCGGCGTTGACGGGCCGGGCGTCGGGGGCGTCCGTGATCGCCGGGCGCAGGTCGAGGTATTCGAAGATGCGGGCGAACAGCGCCGACGAGGTCTGCAGGTCGAGCACGACCCGCAGCAGCCCCATGAGCGGGAACATGAGTCGCGCCTGCACCGTCGTGAACGCGACGATCGTGCCCGCGGTCACCTCGACGCCGCCCGTGATGAGCCACGCGGCGACGACGTAGATGACCGCGGGGATGACCGAGAGGAAGATGTTGACCATCGCGAAGAACCACTGGCCGCTCATCTGCTGGCTCACCTGCAGGCGGATCTGGTTCTCGTTCTCGGCCCGGTAGCGTCCGACCTCGGACGCCTGCTGCGTGAAGCTCTTGGAGAGCAGGATGCCCGAGACGCTCAGCGCCTCCTGGGTGATCGCCGTCATGTCGGAGAGCGACTCCTGGGTCTTCGTCGCGATGCGCGCCCGCACCTGACCGACCCGACGCTGGGCGATCACCAGCACCGGCAGCAGCACGACGGCGACGACGGTGAGCTGCCAGCTCAGCACGAGCATCGAGACGAAGGCCGCGATGACCGTGACGGTGTTGCCGATGACGCTCGAGATCGTGTTGCTGAGCACGCCCGCGACCCCGCCGACGTCGTTCTGCAGACGGGACTGGATGACGCCCGTCTTCGTGCGCGTGAAGAACGCGAGCTCCATCGACTGCAGGTGGCCGAAGAGCTTCACGCGCAGGCTGCCCATGACGGTGTTGCCGACCGTGGCCGTGAGATAGGTCTGCCAGACCCCCAAGGCCGCCGACAGCACCCAGAGCAGCACCATGAGCGCGACGAGCTGCATGAGCACCGGCACGTTCGGCGAGCCCTCGGGCGGGAAGAGCCCCACGTCGAACGCCTGCTTGGTGAGCAGCGGCGGGAAGACGCTGATCGCCGCGGCGATGAGCACGAGGGCGATCGTCAGCGCGATCGTCGCCTTGTGCGGACCGAAGAGCGCCCCGATGCGGGGGAGCAGGTCGGGGATCTTCGGGGCCGTGGCGTTCGCGGCTCGCTGCGCTTCGGCATCCCCGCTGCTGACCCGGCCCATTCGGCCGCCGCCGCGCATTCCGCTCATCCCTCCACCCTAGGGGCGGGCGGAGACGTCACGCCCGGCCCGCGAGCATGGCGATGGAGCCGGCGAGTGCCCGAAACACCCACCGGCCCCACCGGTCTAGAGGATCACGCCTCCGCAGTGCGGCGACGGATCAGGGCGGCCCCCAGGAAGACGAGGCCGAGCTGCACCAGCACCGCTGCGGCGATGAGCAGCTGGCTCATCGGACCCGAGCCGGTGAAGGCGAGGGTCAGCGGCGGGATCTCCGGGGGCAGCGGGAAGGTGGGCGGATCGCAGATGTCGAGGAAGATCGTTCCCGAGTCCGACAGGCCGTTCGTGAGGTTCTCGACGACGACGGTGTAGTCGGCGTCGTTCGGAACGTCGGCGAAGACCATCTGCTTGTTCGCCCCCGTGGCGACGAACTGCTGGTCGGGCAGGCCGGCGACCGGCAGTCCGTCGAGAGTCGACGTCAGGCTCACGACGTACTCCTCGCCGACCTCGAGCTTGCTGAGCGTGACCCTGATGTCGGTGAACCCGATCACCTCGCACGCCGCGACCGACAGCGCGATCGCCGGCTGGCCCGGGCAGGTGTCGAGAGTGATGCTCTTCGACACGACGACCGGGGTGGTCGCGAGGTCGTCGGTCACCTTGACGAGGTAGGACGTGCCCGGGATGAGACCCGAGAACGTCAGCGTCTGCGGGCCACCGGTGCTCGAGTCGAAGGTCTGCGTGGCGCCGACCTGCACGTTGTTCTGCGTGAGGGTGACCGAGTAGGGCCGTCCCGCCACGTAGTCGGCGACGGTCGCCGTGATGTCGACCAGCTCCCCGGGCTCGGTGCACTGGGTCGCCGTGAGGCTGATCGTCGTGTCGTAGGTCGGGCAGGCCACGAGGGTCGCCGTCTTCGACGAGGTGTAGGTCGGCACGAGCACGTCGGTCACCGTCGCCGTGTAGACGCCCGCCGGCAGGCCCGTCACGTCGGTCGTGTAGGTCGACGACGTCGCCACGTAGTTCTTCGTGGACAGCACCTCGACGTTCGACGAGTTCGTGATGACGATGTCGTAGGTGCGACCGGGGATGAGGTCGGTGACCGTGAGGCCGATCGTGCCGCCCGCAACGGTGGCCGCGAATGGAGTGGCATCGCCGACCGCGTTGCACTGGGTCACGATCAGGCCGACCTCGCCCGGGGTTCCCGGGCACGGGAGGAATGCGAGGGTCGCGGTCGACTTCGTCGTGCCGGTGCCGTCATCGATCGTCGCGTAATACGACGCGCCGGGCACCACCGTGAACGTGTTGGTCCAGGTGCCGGAGGCATCCGCCGTGAAGGTCACGGTCTGCTGCACGACATTGCCCGGCGCGCTGTAGACCGTCACGGTGTAGCTGCGGCCGTTGACGAGCGAGTTCGCGGTGAAGCCGAAGAGGCCGGCACCGCCCGCCGCACTGCACTCGGTCGCGCTCACCTGAAGGGTGGCATCCTGCGGGCAGCCGACGGCGAGCACCGAGCCGCTGCCGCTGAGACCGACGGTGGTGTCGGTGAGCGTGACGGTATAGGTGTAGCCCGGGATGACGTCGTCGAACGTCGTACTGCCGGTGGTGCCGGTCGGCACGAACGCCGTCGCGGGGCTCGAGGAGCCGCCCGCGCTGCTGAGCGACACGGTGTAGGTGTGCGACTGGTCGAGTCCGGCGAAGTTCGCCGTGAGGTCGCTCGATCCGCCGATGACGTCGCAGACCGTCGCGGTGACCGAGACATCGGGCGTGACACAGGGAGTCGTGGAGCCGCTCTTGTGGAAGTCCCACTCCGTGCCGCCCGCGCCATCCGGAGCATCCACGTCGACCGAGTAGGTGTTGACGATCGACGGGTCGAGAGCGTACTGGCGGATGAAGGGCGGGTCGAAGTCGGAGGCGACGAAGTCGCCATCGACCTCGGTCACGCCGTTGACCACGATGGTGACGTGAGCCCCAGCCGGGTACCACTGCAGGTGCACCGAGAGGTGGTTGCAGCTCACCTCGACCGTGGGGATGTGAGCCTCGGCGGACGAGTTCGCCGCGACAGCGATGCTCGACCCGAACGCGAGAGCCATGACGACGCCGGCGGCGACAAGGATGGCCGGGCGAGAACGGCGACGGCCGGTTCGGGCGTCGTAGCGCGGCGCGAAGGCGGCGCGGACGCGGGACAGGAAAGTCTGCATTTTCGGGATGCGCTTTCGTCTAACGAGGACTCACTCCACGAGAGGAATCCAACGATCGGGGGGGTGACCGATCAGACCGCTCGGGGGTGCGGGTTCTCTATTTCGGGTAGAGACCGTGAGGGGGTAAGTCGCACGGTGACCTCATTATGGGGGGCAGCGATCGTGACCCGCAACTAGGGTACAAAACCCGATCCCCCCGAACGGGGGGGGGTGCCTCGCACGCCGGAGCCCGGTGGTCGGGGCGAAA
>CALRZA010000156.1:0-5381 GCA_943372535.1 Auritidibacter sp. Marseille-P8566 | reverse complement strand
TCCCCGACCTCGTCGAGCTGGCGGTCGAGCTGGGATTCGATCGCGACGAGGTCACGGAGGCGCTCGAGAGCCATCGCTTCCTTCCCGACGTCAAGGCCGACGTGGCTCAAGCTCGCGAGTACGGCATCAACGGAGTGCCGTTCTTCGTGATCGAGGGTCAGTACGGGGTGTCCGGAGCTCAGGAAGCGGCGACCTTCGCTAACGTTCTCGAACAGGTTCACCGCGAGAGAGACGCCCGATGATGGATGCCATGACCGCCCCGCTTCCGATCGTCACGCCGTCCGCGCCCCGCCTGCAACCGCTCGGGGATCCCGCGGCCGCCGCGTGCGACGGTGACGTCTGCATCATCCCCGACCACCACGAGCAGGCGATCATCAATCGCCGCATCGACGACGACGCGATCTAGCCGCTGATGCCGCGCGGCGGGCGGTACTGAACCGGCAAGAACGTCAGGTCGGGCTGCACCTCGAACTGGATGGGGATCGTGAGCTTCCCGCCCGCGATCTCGACCGAACATTCCACACGGGTGCCCGGGTCGAGTACGGGCGGTGGGCACTGGGCGACGGCTTCCTCGCCGACCACCGCGAAGTCCGCGGCGATGCGGTCCTCGATCCCCTGCGCGAGGAGCTCGCGACCCGCCTGCGCCAGCGGAGGCACGAGGGTGACCGCGGCGAGCAGTGCCGTGCCGACGAGCACGATCGCGTAGACGTTGCCCGGCGCGTGGGAGATGATGCCCTGCCGCCGCAGCACGATTCGCCGGATCAGGAAGTAGAACAGCGGAATCGGGATCAGCTGCCACCAGAGCGAGGGAGCCAAGAGCTTCTGGCGAGCCAGCGCAAGCCGATCCCACACGATCAGAGCGAGGTAGGTGAGTACTGCGACGACCTGGGTGCCCACCGCGCCCACCATGTTGCCGTCGCGCGCGAAAAGAAGTGAGACTCCCACGAAGGCCAGAGACGGCACGGGCAGCACCGCGAGCACCCAGATCGCTGGCGTGTTCGGCGACTCCGAGCGGATGCCTCGGCGCGACGCCGCGATCCGTCGCCACTCCTTGGGGGAGCGCTCGATGTCCAGCCGCTCATCGGTAGCGGGGATGGGGCGGGAGATGACCGGTTCGTCCGCGCGTGTGGCTTCGGTCCAGGCCGTGCCCGACCACCAGCGCAGGTCGGCCTGGCCGCTCGGATCGCGATACCACCCGGCGACGGGGAGCACGGCAGTGGTCTGCCCTGCCTCCCCGGTCCCCATGGCCTCAGCATACGTGAGGCTGAGGATGCCTCAAGCCCCTCGAGCGGGGGCTTGCCCGAGTCGGCGGTCCGTGCGTGCTACCGCTTGGGCGACGACAAGTCGATGATCTCCCGTGCGGTCGCCGTGAGCGGGGTGTTCTGGGCGACATGACGCGGCACGCGTGTCATCGGCGCGACGCGCGGACGCTCGCCCAACGCGGCATCGGCGGCTCGGCGGGGGCGCAGCCACTCGTTGACCCGCGCTCCGAGCACCGCCCCGATCGCGAACCCGATGGGCAAGGTGAAGAGGTTCAAGACGGGAGGGGCTCCGGCCGCGGTGAAGATCGCGAGGGCGAGCCCGACACCCACGAGTCCGCCAAGCCCGAGTGCCAGCCACCAGCGGTTCGCGCGCTCCTGCGCGTTGTCCCACGCGCGTTGGGCGGTCAGCTGCGCCGCGAGTTCCTCCCGCGGCAGCTCGCTGACCCAGAGCTTGCCGTCGAAGCGCACGCAGTTCGGGTGGTCGTCGAGCACGGCCATCAGTCGCTCAGATCCGCGACGGTGGCCTCGAACCCGCGGATGAGCTCGTCGGCATCGACCCACGCGCTGAAGCCGTGCTCGCCCGCCCCCATCGCGATGCGCTGTCCGACGAGTCGGGAGTCCGCGTAGACGGGCCACGGGGTCGTGCTGCCGAACGGGGTGATCGTGCCGCGCTCGTACCCGGTCGCCGCCAGAGCACGGTCGGCATCCGGAAGCTGCAGCTTGTTCACGCCGACCAGGGCCCGCAGCTTCGGCCACGAGATCTGTCGGTCACCGGGCACTAGGGCGAAGAGGTAGGTGTCGTCGCTGCGCTTGACCACGAGCGACTTGACGATGACGCTCGGGTCGACCCCGAGCAGCGCCGCGGCCTCCTCGAGCGAGGAGGCGTTCGGGCGGGCGACGATCTCGATCGGGATGCCGCGGCTCACGGCATCCGCCACCACCCGATCGCGACCCGAGGCGGGAGCACCGTCATTGTCTGGGAGAATCGTCACGTGACCATTCTCGCGGACGCGCGGCCGCCCGCCGCCCCGGCACTGATGATCGGGCCCCTCGCGCTCGACGTGCCCGTCGTTCTCGCGCCCATGGCCGGCATCACGAACACGGCGTTCCGCCGGCTGTGCCGCGAATACGGCGCCGGGCTTTACGTCAGCGAGATGATCACGAGTCGGGCCCTCGTCGAGCGCACGCCCGAGAGCATGCGGCTGATCCGCCACCACGAGTCGGAGACGACCCGCAGCATCCAGCTCTACGGAGTCGACCCGAAGACGGTCGCCGAGGCCGTGACGATGCTCGTCGCCGAGGACCGCGCCGATCACATCGATCTGAACTTCGGATGCCCGGTGCCCAAGGTCACCCGCAAGGGCGGGGGAGCGGCCCTGCCGTGGAAGCTCGAGCTCTTCCGCGACATCGTGGAGCGCGCGGTGAAGGCGGCGGGCGACATCCCGGTGACCGTCAAGATGCGCAAGGGCATCGACTCGGACCACCTCACGTACCTCGAGGCCGGGCGGGCCGCCGAGGGCGCGGGCGTCGCGAGCATCGCCCTGCACGCCCGCACCGCCGCCGAGTTCTACTCGGGCACGGCCGACTGGGCCGCGATCGAGAAGCTCAAAGGCATCATCTCCGGCGCCCCCGTGCTCGGCAACGGTGACATCTGGAGCGCGGATGACGCCGTGCGCATGGTCGCCGAGACCGGCTGCGACGGCGTCGTCGTCGGTCGCGGATGCCTCGGCAGGCCCTGGCTGTTCGGCGACCTCGCGGCGGCGTTCACTTCCGGATCCACGGCGGAGCGCATCCAGCCGAACCTCGGCTTCGTCGCCGGCGCCTTCAAGCGCCACGCCGAGCTGCTCGTCGAGTTCTTCGACGACGAGGATCGCGCGTGCCGCGACATCCGCAAGCATGTCGCCTGGTACTTCAAGGGCTACTCGGTCGGCGGCGAGCTGCGCGCCGCGCTCGCGACGGTCAAGGATCTCGCTCAGCTCGACGAACTGCTCGACCAGCTCGACCACGAGCAGCCCTACCCGGGCGATGCCGCGGAGGGTCAGCGCGGCCGCGCCGGCAGCCCCAAGAACCCGTCGCTGCCGCAGGGCTGGCTCGACAGCCGCGAACTGCAGGAGACCCACCGCGCCGAACTGACCGAGGCGGAGCTGAGCACCAGTGGAGGCTAACCCCGGCCTGAGCTCGCCCGGCTACGGCGAGTTCGACGTCGAGCGCTGGCTGCCCGAACAGCATTCGAGCCGCCGCAGCGACTTCGCCCGTGACCGCGCCCGGGTGCTGCACTCGAGCGCCCTGCGGCGCCTCGCCGCCAAGACGCAGGTACTCAGTCCGACGGCCGGACTCGACTTCGCGCGCAATCGCCTCACCCATTCGCTCGAGGTCGCGCAGGTCGGCCGCGAGCTCGGCGTCGCGCTCGGCCTGGACCCGGATGTCGTCGACACCGCCTGCCTCGCCCACGACCTCGGCCACCCGCCCTTCGGTCACAACGGGGAGCGCGCGCTCAACGAGTGGGCCCACGACATCGGCGGCTTCGAGGGCAACGCGCAGACATTGCGCCTGCTCACCCGCATCGAGCCCAAGACCTTCCGCCCCGACGGGCGCAGCGTCGGCCTCAACCTCACCCGGGCGAGCCTCGACGCGAGCTGCAAGTACCCGTGGCCGGCGTCGCAGGGCGTGCCCGACCCGAGCGGCCGCAGCAAGTACGGCTTCTATGACGACGACATCGAGGTCTTCGCGTGGCTGCGCGAGGGAGCACCGGACCGGCGGCGGTGCATCGAGGCGCAGGTCATGGATCTCTCGGATGACATCGGCTATTCGGTGCACGACTTCGAGGACGCGATCGTCGGCGGGTACATCGACGTCACGGCGCTCGGGGCCCGAGCCGATCATGACGAGCTCGTCGACTCGATGGTCGAGTGGATCGGCGGCGAGTTCGGTCACGACGAATTGATCGCCGCTTTCGATCGGCTCGACTCCCTCGACTTCTGGATGGACCGGTGGGATGGCAGCCGCCAGGCCCAGGGCCAGCTCAAGAACCTCACGAGTCAGCTCATCGGGCGGTTCGCCGGGGCGGCCACGCACGCGACCCGGGAGGCGTTCGACGGGGGCAGCCTCGCGCGGTTCGGGGCCGACGTGGTCGTGCCCGACGGCATCCGCGCCGAGATCGCGGTGCTCAAGGGCATTGTCGCCGCGTTCGTGATGTCGACCAACGCACGCCGGCCGATCTACGCGCAGCAGCGCGACATCCTCTCCGAGCTCGCCGATGTGCTGCTCTGGACGGGCCCTCGTCACCTCGACGCGGGCTTCACGGCCGACTGGGAGGCGGCGTCCACCGATGCGCAGCGCAAGCGCGCCGTCGTCGATCAGGTGGCGTCGCTCACCGACCAGTCCGCGATCGACTGGCACCACCGGCTGGTGGGGTAGGCGCGCCGCCTACAATCAACACGTGGCAGGCCTGATCCGACGAAGCGACATCGACGAGGTGCGGTCGCGCACCAATCTCGCCGACATCGTCGGTGACTACGTCACGCTCAAGAGCGCCGGCGTCGGGTCGATGAAGGGGCTCTGCCCGTTCCACGAGGAGCGCAGCCCGAGCTTCCATGTGCGCCCGCAGGTCGGCTTCTACCACTGCTTCGGCTGCGGCGAGGGCGGTGACGTCTACAGCTTCCTGCAGAAGATGGATCACGTCTCGTTCTCCGAGGCGGTGGAGAGGCTCGCCGCGCGCATCGGCTTCGAACTGCACTACGAAGACGGGGGAGCGGCGACCGACCACGGCAACCGCGCCCGCATCCTCTCGGCCAATCAGGCGGCGGCCGACTTCTTCGTGGCTCAGCTCTCGACTCCGGAGGCAGAGCCGGGTCGGGCGTTCCTCGGTCAGCGTGGCTTCGATGCCGCCGCCGCCCAGCGCTTCGGGGTCGGGTTCGCCCCTCGCGGCGGCGCCCTGGCCCGCCACTTGAAGACCCTCGGCTACTCGGAGGAGGAGCTCGTCACGGCGGGTCTGCTCGGCAAGGGCGAGCGGGGGGATGTGTACGACCGGTTCCGCGGTCGACTGGTGTGGCCCATCCGCGATGCCACGGGCCAGACCCTCGGCTTCGGCGCCCGCAAGCTGCTCGACGACGACAACGG
>CALRZA010000155.1:0-5390 GCA_943372535.1 Auritidibacter sp. Marseille-P8566 | reverse complement strand
TGTTCGTGAGGTCGGTGAGCTGCTCAGTGAGGAACTTGTGGCGCTGCTCCAGTGCCTCGAACTCCTCGAGCGCGAGCGGGTTGACGCGGCCGAGCTGGGCGAGCTTGCGCTCGGCTGCGGCGAGGCGGGCCTGTTGTTCGATGCGGTTGAAGGGGATGCCGGTGACCTCGCTGGTCGAGCTCGTCGAGACCTCCCCCGCGTTGTCCGTCGGTGAGGTCTCGACAGGCTCGACCCGCGAGACATCGGGGATCGGCACGTGCGGCCCGTACTCGGCCACGAGCACGTCCTCGACGAGACCGAGCTCCTCGCCCGCCCGCTCGAGCAACGTGGAGAGGTGCAGCTTCTTCTCGTAGATCTGCATCTCGAGGCCGTGCACGTTCTCGCTGATCGCGCTGAGGCGCTCGCGCAGCGAGCTCTCCTCGCGGCGCAGAGCGAGCAGCTCCTCGTTCTGGGCGGTGCGCTCCGACTCCTTCGCGGCGAGCTCGACGCGCGCCTGCGAGACGGATCGGTCGACGGCGTCGAGCACGGCGGGCAGGGCGGCGAGCACCTCCTGCGCGGCGGCGACCTGACGCTGGCGGATGACCGTGAGCCGGGCCTGCTCCTCGGCGGCCTCCCGCTCGGCGATCAACTGCGCGGCGAGGGACTCGGCGCGAGCGCGCTCGGCCCGCACCCGCTCGCGGATGGTCTCGAGCTGGATGCGCTGCTCCAGCTCCGCGGCCCGAGCGGCCTCGAGCTCGGCGAGCAGTCCGTCGCGGGCGGAGGCGTCGAGCATGGGGCGTGGCGCGGCGGCGAACTCGTCGTGCTGGGCCTTCGCCTGCTCGACCTCCGCCTCGGCGTCGCGCACCTTCTCGGCGGTCACGTCGAGGCCCTGCGAGAGGCGCTCCCATTCCGCCTGCGCGGCCTCGAGCTGGATGCGGAAGCGACCGAGCTGCTCGGACTGAGCGGCGAGCGCCGCGTCGTACTCGCGCAAAGCCGTGAGCGCGGCCGCGGCATCCGTCTTCGCCGTCTCGAACGCCCCGCGCTTCTCGGCGAGCGCGAACCGGGTGCGTTCGATCTGGGTGGTGACAGTCGCGAGCTTGGCGGCAGCGGCATCCCGCTCGGCGACGAGTTCGAGGCGCGAGCGCTTGGAGCCGGAGCCGCCGCGCAGCACGTAGCGCGTGAGCACGTCGCCCGTGCGCGTGACGAAGGTCGCGTCGTCGGGGGCCGACTCCCACGCGGCGCGCGCGGCGGCGAGGTCGTCGGCGACGAGCACCGAGGCGAGCAGCCCGAGCACGCCGTCCGGAGCGTCGACAACGGACGACGCGGGTCGCACCCCGGCGGCGGTGAACGTGGAGGCAGCGGCCGTGCGCGCATCGGCGACGACGACCTCGACGCGACCGAAGTCGTTCGATGCCGAGTGGGCGAGCGCGTCGAGCGCGTCGGAGCGGTTCTCGGCGAGCACGGCGTCGGCGAGCGAGCCGAGCGCGGCCGCGATCGCCGCCTCGAACCCGGGCTCGATCTTGACGTGCTCGGCGACCAAACCGCGGATGCCGCGGAGCTTGGCCCCGACCAAGGCGCTCGAGCCGTCCTTCTGGTCGACCGCGAGGCTCAGGGCGGAGTTGCGGGCGGCGAGCGCGTCACGCTCCCGCTCGGCCGCGTGGAGGTCGTCGCGCAGACCCTCGATGTCGGCCTGGATGCCGGCGACGAGCGCCTCCGCGGCCTCGTAGGCGGCATCCAGCGTGCCGTCGCCCTCGGTCGTCGTCGCGGCAGCCGCTTCGAGGGCGACGAACTCGGTGCGCGTCGAGTCCCGGCGCTGCTCGGCGGCTTCGAGGGCGTTCTGCTGGCGCAGCAGTTCGCCGCGGGCGGCGGCGAGGGTCGACCGCGCCACATCCACTCGAGCGGCGAGGCCCGCGAGCTCGAGCTCGTGGCGGGAGACGAGCGCACTCTGGGCGCTGATCTCCTCGTCGAGGGAGTCAAGGGACGCCTTGGCCGTGGCCGTCGTCGCCGCGGCGGCTCCCACGGCCTCCTCGGCCTGCGCGACCCCGGCGGCGAGACGCTCGGCCTCGTCACGGGCATCCTGCACCGCGCCCTGGCTGATCGTCGTACCGATCGACGGACCGTCGCCCTGCTGGCCGAGCAGCGCGAGCCGCTGGTTGGCGAGCGTGTAGAGGTTGCGCAGACGCTCCTGCACGCTCTCGAGCCCGAACGCCGTGCGGCGCGCGAGGTCGACGGCATCGCCGACCTGAGCCTGCTCGAGACGGCCCTCGCGCAGCTTGTTCTGGTCGAGCTGCTCCTGCAGCACGATGCGCTCGGTCTTGCGCTCCGACTCGCTGCGGCTGAAATCGGTGATGGCGGCGCGCAGCTCGACGACCTCGTCGGCCAGAAGGCGAGCACGCGCGTCACGCACGATGGCCGCGATCGAGGCTGCCTCCTTGGCGATCTCGGCCTGCTGTCCGAGCGGCTTGAGCTGACGCCGGATCTCGCCCGCGAGGTCGCTCAACCGCGTCAGGTTGGCCTGCATCGCGTCGAGCTTGCGCAGCGTCTTCTCCTTGCGGCGACGATGCTTGAGGATGCCCGCGGCCTCCTCGATGAACCCGCGGCGATCCTCGGGGCTGGCGTGCAACACGGCGTCGAGCTGCCCCTGCCCGACGATGACATGCATCTCGCGACCGAGGCCGGAGTCGCTCAGCAGCTCCTGCACATCGAGGAGGCGGCACTGCTCGCCGTTGATCGCGTACTCGCTGCCGCCGTTGCGGAAGAGCGTGCGGCTGATCGTGACCTCGGTGTACTCGATCGGCAGCGCGCCGTCGGAGTTGTCGATCGTCAGCAGCACCTCGGCACGGCCGAGGGGGCCCTTCGTCGCGGTGCCAGCGAAGATGACGTCTTCCATCTTGCCGCCACGGAGAGTCTTCGCTCCCTGCTCGCCCATGACCCAGGCGAGGGCATCCACGACATTGGACTTGCCCGACCCGTTGGGCCCGACGACGCACGTGACGCCCTGCTCGAACTGGAAGGTCGTCGGCTGCGCGAAGGACTTGAACCCCTTGAGGGTCAGGCTCTTCAGATACACCGCGTGGCCCTTTCCCTCGTGTCGCGCCGGAACTCTCGGTCAAACGTACCGGACCCGCTCACGGTAACGCTTCGGTGACGATCCGTGCTGATTTCGAGGTCGAGTTGTAGCCTGATCGGCTGCCCTCTCCACCACGCAGGGCCCGGCCGTCACGGTCGTCCTGACCAGGAGACTGACATGACCTTCACGATCGACGAGCTGGTGCTGCCGGCGACTCTCGACGACCCGGGCGGGGCCGAATTCGCCCGTGCCACCGAGGTCGGCAACACCGTGCTGACCGAGCGCTACGGCACCGACGAGTTCAACTACGAGGCGGCGGAAGAGCTGCCGCACTTCCTCGACGCCTTCCAGCCGCACCGCCTTCTGCTCGCCCGCGTCGACGGCGTGATCGTCGGCCGCGGCATCGCCGAGACCGGGGTGGGCGACGACGCCGACACCGCAGGGGTGAACGTCGACGTGCTCGCGGACTTCCGTGGCCGGGGCATTGGCAGCGCTCTCGCCGACGGGGTCGAGGCGATCGCTCGCGAGTTCGGCAGCCGCAAAGCGATCTGCTACATCGCGGTGCCGGATGCCGACGGCGAGCGTCTGCCCTCCCCCGCGGGCGTCGGCTCGATTCCGGCCGAGGATTTCTGCGTGCGGTTCCTCCTGGCCCGGGGCTACCGGCTGGAGCAGATCGAGCGCGGTAGCCGGGTGGCGCTGCCGATGGCCGATCTCGACGCGCGGCTCGCGGCGGCCCTCGCGGCTACCGGCCCCGAGTACCGGCTGCACCACTGGGTCGGGGCCACGCCCGAGCAGTGGCGCGAGGACATCGCGGTGCTCGGCAACCGCATGAGCACCGACGCCCCCTCGGCCGGACTCGAGGAGCCCGAGGAGGAGTGGACCGTCGAGCGGGTCATCGCCGCCGATGAACGGGATCGGTCGAGCCCGCGCACGCGGGTGGTGACGGTGGTCGAGCACGTCGCGACCGGCCGCCTCGTCGGTTTCACGGTGTTCTCGGTGCCGCCGCAGACTCATCGGTCCGTATCGCAGTACGCGACGCTCGTGATGCGCGAACACCGCGGCCACGGCCTCGGCATGCTGCTCAAGGTGGCGAACCTCGACCATCTGGCGCGTGTGGCGCCCGGGCATCCGTCGATCACGACCTTCAACGCCGAGGAGAACCGGCACATGCTCTCGATCAATGAAGCTCTCGGATTCGCGCCCCTCGCCGCCGAGGGCGCCTTTCGAAAGGACCTCGCATGACCGTCACGATCGACGAGCTGCCGATCCCCGCGGCCCTCGATGCGCCCGGCGGTGTCGCCTTCCGCGAGATGGTCGACGTGCGCAACGCCGTGACGTCGTTCACCTCGGGCGGCACGGATCTGAACTACACCGCCGAAGAACTGCTGCCTCACTGGCAGGACGAGTACGAACCGAAGCGGCTGCTGCTGGCGCGGGTCGACGGGCGGATCGTCGGCCGCGGCATCCACGAGATCCGCACCGACGACGAGGGCACGATCGCGTGGCTCAACGTGGAGGTGCTGCCGGAGTTCCGTGCACAGGGCATCGGGTCAGCGCTGGCCGACGGGCTCGAGACGCTCACCCGGGAGAGCGGACGCACGATCATGCAGGCCTATTCGATGGCACGAGAGGCTGCGGGCGACCGTCTCGAGTCGCCGACGGGCTTCGGCTCGGTGCCCCTCGCCGACCCGAGTGTGCGCTTTCTGCAGGCGCGCGGGTGGACTCTCGAGCAGGTCGAGCGCTTCAGCCGCCTGGTGCTGCCGGATGCCGTGGACGGCTTCGACGACGCGCTCGCCTCGGCCGCGGCCGTCTCCGGACCCGACTACCGCCTCCACACCTGGGTCGACCGCACACCGGAGCCCTGGTTGGCCGACATCGCGATGCTCTCGACCCGCATGAGCACGGACGCGCCGTCGGCCGGCCTCGAAGTCACCGAGGACGTCTGGACGGTCGAGCGCGTGCTCGAGTTCGAAGCCCTGCACGCCGACGGGCCGCGGCGGCACCTGTTCGCCGCTGTCGAGCATGTGCCCACGGGCGGGCTCGTCGGCTACACCGAGCTCACGGTGCCCGCGGAACTCGACCGGGCGGTGTCTCAGGACGACACCATCGTCATCCGGGAGCACCGCGGGCACCGGCTCGGCATGCTGCTCAAGGTCGGCAACCTCGCGCACCTGCTGCGCACCTCGCCCGGGCATCCGTCGGTCACGACCTTCAACGCGGAGGAGAACCGTCACATGCTCGCGGTCAACGAAGCCGTGGGCTTCGTCGCCGCCGGGTACGAAGGGGCGTGGCAGCGGGCGCTCTAGCCCTTCACACGTGCGTCGATCGAACGCAAGTCGCG
>CALRZA010000154.1:0-5398 GCA_943372535.1 Auritidibacter sp. Marseille-P8566 | reverse complement strand
GCTTCGTTCTGCTCGTCACGCCGGAGCCCAGCGTTCTGCGCGCCTCGGTGATGGCCGCCATCGTTCTCGCGGCGCTCGCGAGTGGTCGGCCGGTGCGGGGTATCCCGGTGCTCGCCCTCGCGGTCATCGTGCTCCTGACGATCGACCCCTGGCTCGCGCGCGAGTACGGCTTCGTGCTCTCGGTGCTCGCGACCGGTGGGCTGCTGCTGCTCGCCGGGCCGATCGCGGCACGGCTCGAGCGATGGCTCCCGCGGTGGCTGGCGCTCGTGATCGCCGTGCCGGTGGCCGCCCAGCTCGCCTGCCAGCCCGTGCTCGTGCTGCTCGACGCCTCGCTGCCGACCTACGGGGTGATCGCCAACGTGCTCGCTGCTCCGGCCGCCCCGATCGCGACGATCGTCGGGCTCGCGGCATGCCTCGTGCTGCCGATCGTCCCGCCGCTCGGGGTGCTGCTGTGCCAGCTCGCGTGGCTGCCCTCGACCTGGATCGCCGGGGTTGCGGGCGTGTTCGCGGCGGCCCCGGGCGCGCGACTGCCGTGGCCGGAGGGGCTCCTCGGCGTGGTGCTGCTCGCCGCCCTCACCGCGGTCCTCATTCTCGCGATTGTGCTGCGCCGGCGCTGGCCCCGGGCGGTGCTCGCCGGCGCGCTCGCCTGCTGGCTCGGTCTCGCGGTCGGCGGCGCGCTGATCGAGAGACTCGGGCGCCCGACCGACTGGCAGGTCGCGCAGTGCGATGTGGGTCAGGGCGATGCCGTCGTCCTGCGCAGTGCCGGGCAGCTCGCCCTCGTCGACACGGGCGCCGAACCCGAGCTCATCAGCGAGTGCCTCACCCAGCTCGGCATCGCGCGCCTCGACCTCCTCGTGCTCACGCACTACGACCTCGACCACGTCGGCGGGGCGACCGCGCTCGTCGGTCGCGTCGACCGGGTGCTCGTCGGCCCGAGCGGCGAGGCCGACGACGACGCGCTGCGGGCCGCCTTCGTCGCCGGGGGCGCGCAGGTCGACCAGGTCTCGCGCGAGCAGACCGGCCTGCTGGGCGAACTGCGCTGGCGCGTGCTGTGGCCGCCGGCCCGCCTCGCCGGCATCGAGCCCGGCAACCCGGCGAGCGTCGTGCTCGAGGTGCGCGGTGTCGGCGCGTGCGAGCGAGGCTGCCTGTCGCTGCTGATGCTCGGCGACCTCGGGCAGTCGGGCCAGAACCGGTTGCTCTCGGCCGTGGCCTTGCAGCCGGTCGACGTCGTCAAGGTGAGCCACCATGGCTCGGCCGATCAGTCGCCCGAGCTCTATGCGCGGGCGAGCGCGACCCTCGGACTCATCGGGGTCGGTGTCGACAACGGCTACGGGCATCCCACGGACGAGCTCCTGGGAATCCTCGCCGACGTCGGCACGACGCCGGCCCGCAGCGACGAGCTCGGGCTCGTGCTCGTCTCGCCGGGCACGACCTCCGGCGCCGTGCGTGTCTGGAGCCAGCGTTAGGCTGAACCCGTGGCGGCCCCCAAGACAGCGATTCCCGTGCTCGCGTGGCACACGGTGCGTCCGGCCCCCGTCGTGCTCGTGAGCAGCACCGAATCATTCCTGGCCGACCGCGCCATCCGTGCGCTGCGCGAGCTTCTGCGTGCCGAGGATCCCAGCCTCGAGGTCAGCGACATCGAGGCCGACCAGTACGCGCCGGGGTCGCTGCTCACGCTCGCGAGCCCGTCGCTCTTCAACGAGCCGCGCCTGATCCGGGTCACGGGCGTCGAGAAGTGCACCGACGCGTTCATCACCGAGACGATCGACTACCTCGCCCATCCCGCCGACGACACCTATCTCGTGCTGCGGCACGCCGGAGGAGTGCGCGGCAAGCGCCTGCTCGACGCCATCCGCGGCGGTGCGGGCGGCGGTATTGAGATCGCCTGCCTCGAACTGAAGAAGGATGCCGAGAAGAGCGAGTTCGCGGCCGCCGAGTTCTCGGCCGCCGGACGTCGCATCACGGGGGGAGCCCTGCGCGCCCTCGTCTCCGCCTTCTCCGACGACCTCGCCGAGCTCGCGGCCGCGTGCCAGCAGCTGCTCTCCGACTCGAGCGACGAGATCACCGAGGTCACGGTCGAGAAGTACTACTCGGGCCGCGTCGAGACCAATGCCTTCAAGGTCGCGGATGCCGCCATCGCCGGCCGCCGAGGCGAAGCCCTGATCCTGCTGCGGCATGCGCTCGCATCGGGGGCGGATCCCGTTCCGATCGTCGCCGCGTTCGGAGCCAAGTTGCGCACGATGGCCAAGCTCGCCGGTTCCAACGCCCCGGCCGGCCAGCTCGCGTCGAAGTTCGGTCTCGCACCGTGGCAGGTCGATCGCGCGCGCAAGGATCTGCAGGGTTGGACCGATCAGGGCCTCGGGCGATCGATCGAGGTGCTCGCCGACACTGACGAGCAGATCAAGGGCCTCGGCCGCGACCCCGTCTTCGCGCTCGAGCGCATGATCGGCGTCATCGCCGCGCGCGGCGAGGCGTAGGGCTCAGCCGTCCGCTTCGCGGCCGTCGTGCCCCTCGAGGGGCTCGAGCGAGAACCCGCTCACGAGCAGCGTCTCGAGCTCGGGCAGGTTGCAGAACTGGGCGACCGGGGAGGGCAGCACGAGCGCCTGGTCCGCCTGCGAGCCGGGCAGCACGACGCTCATGCCCTGAGCGGTCTGTGCGTCGCATCCCGTGAACTCGGTCATCGCCTTGGTCGTCTCGATGAGGGCATAGGCCGTCTCGTTCGGCGGCAGATCGACGATGTCGCCCGGCCGGTCGGCCATCGGCACGGCCCCCTGCCCGACGGGAGCGTTGCTGACGGCACTGAGGATGTGCACGGTCGGATAGCCGTCGAGGGTGCACCACTCACCGGACTGGTTGATGATCTCGAGGTCGACCGCGACCACCCCGGCTCCCGTGTCTGCTTCGCGCAGATCGACCTTGGCGATCATCTCGTCGGGGTTGCACGCGGCGAGGTCGCCGGCCGGGCGCGCCGGGCTGCAGCCCGCGAGCCCCGCGATGACGAGGGCGGGCAGCACGGCGGCGGCGAGCAGTCTCACCGCTCCAGTTAACTGCCCGCAACGACGAACGCTCCCACCCCAGTACGGGGCGGGAGCGTTCGGACGTGTGAGACCGGCTCTAGAGCGCGGCGACCTGCTTGGCGATCGCCGACTTGCGGTTCGCGGCCTGGTTCTTGTGGATGACACCCTTGCTGGCGGCCTTGTCGAGCTTCTTGCCGGCGAGCGCGAGGGCGGCGGTGGCCTTGTCCTTGTCGCCCGAGGCGATGGCCTCGCGGGCGGCGCGAACGGCGGTCTTGACCTCGCTCTTGACGGCCTTGTTGCGGTCCTGGGCCTTCTTGTTGGTCAGGATGCGCTTGAGCTGCGACTTGATGTTTGCCATGGATGTACCTTCGTTGTGTCGGTGAGAAATGATCTCGCGAGCTTCACCTGTCGAAACTGCGCGGAAGCCAAGGGTCAACATTACCACCACGCCGGGCGCGAGTCGAGCACGGGGGTCTGCCCCCGGTGCCGATCCGGGGGATAGCCCCATAGTGACGGTGTGCGGCTCTGCCTAGCGTGGAACCATGACAACCACACTCACCGCCGAACCCACCACCACGCCCGAGGTGACGGCGACCGCCGCGGTCGCCCCCGCGGTCGCTCCGACCCCGATCCTCGGCCTCCTCGGCCTGGCCTCCGCCCTCAGCGGAATCGCCTTCGGTCTGGTCATCCCGCTCTCGATCGTCGCGATCGTGCTCGGGTGGCTGGCCCTGTCGCGCGAGCCGGCCAACCGCACCCTCGCGATCTGGACCATCGTTCTCGGGGCGATCCCGGGTGCGCTGATCGCGCTCGCGGGCATCCTCGCGATCGTCTTCATCGTGCCGCTGGGCCTCTTCGCCGCGTTCGCGGGCTGACCTCGGCAGACGCCCAGCTGACACCGGCAGACCCCGGATGATCCGGCGCGACTTGCGCGGGCATTCGGGGTCTGCTGCATCTCGTAAACTGGCAGCGTCCGTGCGATCTCTCGCACGGACGTTCTGCAGCGAAGTTTCACGAGGGATGAGCGTTGACTCCACGAGCCACCACGGCGCTTGAGCCCGCCTCGACCGACCCCGCGTTCATCCGCAACTTCTGCATCATCGCGCACATCGACCACGGCAAGTCGACGCTCGCCGACCGCATGCTCGGCATCACGGGCATCGTGAGCGACCGCGACATGCGCGCCCAGTACCTCGACCGCATGGACATCGAGCGCGAGCGCGGCATCACGATCAAGAGCCAGGCCGTGCGCATGCCGTGGGCGCTGAACGGCAGCAGCTACGCCCTCAACATGATCGACACCCCCGGGCACGTCGACTTCACGTACGAGGTGTCCCGCTCGCTCGCCGCCTGCGAGGGCGCGATCCTGCTGGTGGATGCCGCCCAGGGCATCGAGGCGCAGACCCTCGCCAACCTCTACCTCGCCCTCGAGAACGATCTGACGATCATCCCGGTGCTCAACAAGATCGACCTGCCCGCGGCCGACCCGGAGAAGTACGCGAAGGAACTCGCCTCGCTCATCGGCGGATCTCCGGATGACGTGCTGCGCGTCAGCGGCAAGACCGGCGTCGGCGTGCCCGAGCTTCTCGATCGCGTCGTCGAGCTGATCCCGGCTCCCGTCGGCGACCCGACCGCTCCGAGCCGCGCGATGATCTTCGACTCCGTCTACGACTCCTACCGCGGCGTCATCACCTACGTGCGCATGATCGACGGCAAGCTGAGTCCGCGTGAGCGCATCCAGATGATGTCGACCAAGGCTGTGCACGAGCTGCTCGAGATCGGGGTGAGCTCGCCCGAGCCGACCCCGACGAAGGGCCTCGGCGTCGGCGAGGTGGGCTACCTGATCACGGGCGTGAAGGACGTGCGCCAGTCGAAGGTCGGCGACACTGTCACCAATGCCAACAAGCCGTCGACGAAGCCGCTCGCCGGCTACACCGACCCCAAGCCGATGGTGTTCTCGGGCCTGTACCCGATCGACGGCAGCGACTACCCGGTGCTGCGCGAGGCCCTCGACAAGCTCAAGCTGTCGGATGCCTCGCTCAACTACGAGCCGGAGACCTCGGTCGCGCTCGGCTTCGGCTTCCGGTGCGGCTTCCTCGGACTCCTGCACCTCGAGATCGTCACCGAGCGTCTCGAGCGCGAGTTCGGACTCGACCTCATCTCGACCGCGCCGAGTGTGACCTACGAGGTGACCACCGAAGACAAGAAGCACTTCACCGTCACCAACCCGAGCGAGTTCCCCTCGGGCACCAAGATCTCGCACGTGACCGAGCCGATGGTGAAGGCGGCGATCCTCGCGCCCAAGGACTACGTCGGCACGATCATGGAGCTCTGCCAGTCGCGTCGCGGCTCCCTCATCGGCATGGACTTCCTCGGAGAGGACC
>CALRZA010000153.1:0-5440 GCA_943372535.1 Auritidibacter sp. Marseille-P8566 | reverse complement strand
GCGGCATCCACGATCGCCTCCCGCGACGACACGTCGACGACGAACGGATGAGCGGTCGGGCCGAGCTCGGCGGCGACGGTCGCGAGCAGGTCGGCATCGACATCCCACAGCACCACCGCCCGGGCATTCTCGGCGACGGCCCGTCGGGCGTAGAGCAGCCCCATTCCGCGCGCTGCGCCCGTGATGAGAACGATGGATCCGTCGACGCTGAACATGTCTTGACCTTACGGCGGCGAGCGCGGTGGCGCACGGGTCGGAGGTCACGCGAGGATGGCACGGTGGACTCCCCCGCGCTCTCGGCCTTTCAGCAGCACCGCCCCATGCTGTTCGGGATCGCCTATCGAATGCTCGGCACCGTGACCGAGGCGGAGGACGTGCTGCAGGAGGCGTGGGTGCGCTGGAACTCCTCCGATCGGGATGCCGTGCGCGAGCCCGCCGCGTGGCTCGCGACGATCGTCACCCGGCTCTGCCTCACGGCGCTGGACTCCGCCCGCGCCCGGCGGGAGACCTACGTCGGTCCGTGGCTTCCCGAACCCGTCGACACCAGCGCCGACCCGCTGCTCGGTGCCGAACGCGCCGAGGCGCTCTCGCTCGCGGTGCTGCTGCTGCTCGAGCGCCTGACCCCGGCCGAGCGCGCGGCCTTCGTGCTCCACGAGGCGTTCGCATACCCGTTCCGAGCGATCGCGGACGTGCTCGAGACCACCGAGGCGAATGCACGCCAGCTCGCCAGCCGCGCGCGGCGGCATCTCGACGTCGAGCGCGGCGCGGTCGTCACGGGAGCCGAACGCGACCGCCTGCTCGGGGCCTTCCTCGCCGCGGCCCAGACCGGCGACCTCGCGGCGCTGGAGTCGGCCCTCGCGGCGGATGCGCTCAGCGTCTCCGACGGGGGCGGTGTCGTGAGCGCCGCCCGCCGTCCCGTCTCCGGACGCGGCAAGGTCGCCGCGCTCATCCTCGGGGTGCTGCAGAAGTACGGCCACGGCATCCGCACCGTGCCGGTCTCGGCGAACGGCGAGTCCGCGATGCTCGCCGTGCGCGGCGATGACCCCGTCGCCCTCTGGAGCATCGACATCGGTCCCGGCGGCGTGCAGCGACTGCTGATCGTGCTCAACCCCCACAAGCTCGAGCGGCTCGCCGCGACCGTGTTGTCACATCCCTGAGGGCTCTCCGGTCAGTACTGGTGACCCCACCGAAAGGACACCATGACCATCCTTGTCACCGGCGGAACCGGCACCCTCGGCCGCCCCACCGTCGCGCTGCTTCGTCAGGAAGCCCACGATGTGCGGATCCTCAGTCGCACCCCAGGCGAGGGTCGCATCGTCGGCGACCTCAGCACGGGCGCCGGACTCAGCGGTGCCCTCACGGGAGTCGACACCGTGGTGCACCTGGCGACGAGCGCGGGACGGCGTGACGTCGAGCAGGCGCGCATGCTGGTCGAGGCGGCCCGGACCGCGGGCGTGACCCACGTTCTCTTCATCTCGATCGTCGGCGTCGACGCGGTGCCGTACTCGTACTACCGGGCGAAGCTCGCGAGCGAGAGAGTGATCGAGTCCTCCGGCGTGCCGTTCACGATCCTGCGGGCGACCCAGTTCCACGAGTTCATCCAGCGGTTCCTCGACCTGCAGCGGCGTCTTCCGGTGATCCTGAGCCTGAACGTCCCCGACCAGCCCATCGCGGCAACCGAGGTCGCGCACCGGCTGGTCGAACTGGTCGCCGCAGGGCCAAGTGGCCGTGTCGTCGACATCGGCGGTCCCGAGCAGCTCGCGTTGCGGACCGCGATCGATCACTGGCAGCGCGCCGCCGGGACGTCGAAGCCGGTCTGGACCCTGCGGCTGCCGCTGGCGTTCCTTCGCGCCATGCGAGCGGGTGAGCACATGACGCCTCTGCCCGGGTTCGGCCGCCAGACCTTCGCGGAGTTCGCCGAGGCCGCGGCCCGTGGTACGAATGAGGCGTGAATGCCGCCTTCGTGATCCCGCTCTGGGCTGACCTGCTCGCGGTCGGCATCGGGGCGATGCAGGGTGCGCTCTTCGCCGCGCAGTTCCGCGACCGTCGCCTCGACCTGCTGGGCGTCGCCATCATCGGCATCGCCACCGGATTCGGCGGGGGTATCCTGCGCGACGTGCTGCTGTCGGAGGTCCCGGCCGCGCTCGGCAGCAACTGGTACCTCATCGTCGCGACGGCCGCCGCTCTCCTCGGCATGCTGCTCGAGCGGCTGATCGCCCGCATGGGACCGCTCGTCAACGTGCTCGACGCCCTGACGATCGGGCTCTTCGGCGCCATCGGCACGACCAAGGCCCTCAGCGCCGGCCTGCCCGAGGTGCCCTCGATCTTCGTCGGCGTGCTCTCGGCCGTGGGGGGCTCGATCCTGCGCGACCTGCTGCTCACGCTGCCGATCGCGCTGATGCATGTCGGCTCGCTCTACGCGATCGCGGCCGTCGCCGGCACGACGAGCCTCGTCATCATGCTGAGCCTGGGCGTGCCCGTGCTGCTCGCGGCGTCGATCTGTGTCGCGCTCACGGCCGGGGTTCGCATCCTCGCGGTGGTGTTCGAGTGGAGCCTGCCCGAGCAACGCGCGATCGAGACGATCCCGCGCATCCGCCGCCGGTGAGAGCGGATCACCGCCGCGACATCCAGGGACTGCGCTCGGTCGCGGTCGGTCTCGTCATCGCCTACCACGTCGGGGTTCCCGGCGTCACGGGCGGGTTCATCGGCGTCGACGTGTTCTTCGTCATCTCGGGCTTCCTCATCACCCGGCACCTGCTCGACGAGCAGCGGGCGACCGGCCGCATCCGGCTGGCGGCGTTCTTCGCGCGACGTGCACGGCGCATCCTGCCCGCCGCCCTCGTCGTCGCCGTGCTCACCCTCGGGGCGTCGGCGCTGCTGCTGCCGCCGACCCGCCTCGCGACGGTCGCGGGTGACGCGCTCGCGAGCATCCTCTTCGTGCCCAATGTGCTGTTCGCCGCACGGGGGGCCGACTACCTCACGTCGACCGTGCCCAGCCCGTTTCAGCACTACTGGTCGCTCGGGGTCGAGGAGCAGTTCTACCTGATCTGGCCGGTGCTGCTGATCGTCGCCGGCCTGATCGCCCGACGGCGCGGACCCGCCATCGCCATCGCCGCGGTCGCGGTGGTCTCGCTCGCCGCGGCCGCCGTGCTGCTGCCGCTGAATCCGACCGCCACCTTCTACCTGCTGCCGACCCGCGCGTGGGAGTTCGCCATCGGCGGCCTCGTCTCCGTGCTGCTCGCGGCGCGCTCCGACTGGGCTCCCGCCGGGTTGCGTGCCGCCGTCGGCTGGCTGGGACTCGCGGCGATCGTCGGGTCGGCGCTCCTGATCGGTGCCACCACCCCGTTCCCCGGCCTCAGCGCCCTGCCCGCCGTGCTCGGCACCGCGCTGATCATCGCGACCGGCGGACGGGACCGCCCGTCGGCGCTCGACCGGGTGCTCGGGTGGGGTCCCCTGACGGTCGTCGGGTTGCTGTCGTACTCGCTCTACCTCGTGCACTGGCCGGCGATCGAGCTCGCGACGGAGGTGCTCGGGGGCACGCCGCCGGCGCTCGTCCGCGCCCTGATCGTGGTGGCCTCGGTCGGGGCGGCGGCGGTGCTGTGGGCGGTGGTGGAACGCCCGATGCTGCGCCGCGGCATCCGTCGACCGGGGCGCTGGATCGTCGTGGCGCTGAGCGCGGTGGCGGTCGCGGCCGGGCTGAGTCTCGGAGTCGGTCTGCTCGCTGCGGCCGCACCGACGTCGAGCGACCGTGCCGCCGGTGAGGCCTCGCCGCGCGAGCCGACGCCCTTCGTTCCCACCGACCTGACGCCGAGCCTCGAGGCGGGCGCGGGCGACCTGCCGGCGATCTACGCGAACGGCTGCCACGTGCCCATCGGCGTCGAGGGATGGCTGGACTGCCGGGTCGGCGACGCGGATGTCCCGCTCACGGTCGCCCTGTTCGGCGACTCCCACGCGGCCCTGTGGTACCCCGCGCTCGAGTCGCTCGCCCAGGACGGCGTTCTGCAAGTGCGCAGCCTCACCAAGTCGGCCTGCCATGCGATGGACTTCACGACGCTGCGCAACGGCAGCGAAGACCCCACCTGCGCCCCCTGGCGCGCCGCCGTGACGGCCGAGCTGCTCGCGAATCCGCCCGACCTCGTGATCATCGCCAACAGCACCGAGCAGGCGACGGATGCCGCCACCCTCGACCGCTGGACCGGCGCCGCCGCGCCCCTCGTCGCCGCCCTCGCCGAGGTGACGACCGTCGTCGTGCTCGAGGACACCCCGTTCCTCACCCGGGACCCCATCGCCTGCCTGGGTGCGAATCTCGACGACACGAAGCCCTGCCGATCACCGGTGGCCGACGTGACGAACGGCGCCGTCGCCAGCCTGCTGCGCGCGGAGACGATCGCGAACGGCGGCGTCTGGGTGTCGACCCTCGACCTCGTCTGCCCCGAGGGCCTGTGCTCGCCGATCCTCGGCGCGATCCTGGTCTACCGCGACGACAACCACCTCACAGCGACCTTCAGCCGCTCGCTCGCCGAGCCGTTCTGGGAGCGGGTCTCGCGGGCCCTCACCGAGCGGTCCGGAGGCTCCGCCGAGGACTGATACGGTTTCAGCACCCGACCCCCTTCAGCCCGGAGTGCCCGTGACTGTTCGCCGCGCCGCCCTGACCACCCTGATCACCGCGCTCGGACTCACGATCGGGCTCACGATCGGGCTCACGGCCGCGACGCCGGCCGTCGCCGCCGACGAGCCGCTCGTGCCGGTCATCACCTACGAAGGCCCCCTCACCCTCACCGACGGGGACGGCGCGACCTACCCCCTCGTCGCCCGCATGGTCGTGGACTGCACGACCGAGCCCTGCACCGCGCTCGTCACGCTGCTCGCCGGAGAATTCGCCGAGTCGCCGTCGAACGGGCAAGCCCTCCCGCTCACCGACGGTGTGCTCTCGGCGGGCCTGCCGGAGTTCGGCGACCTGTGCAACCTGCGCTGGATCGGCGCCGGGCAGCTCGACGTCTCGATCACCGGTGACACCGCGACGATCACCCGCTCCAGCGCCCCCGGGGGCCCGATCCTCTGCTCCGACGGGGCCGAGGCCACCGCGACCGCGATCACCATCGGCGGCACGGTGACCCTCGTGAGCGGCTCGGTGTGCCTGGTGGATGCCAGCTGCATCCCCCCGAAGGAGCTGCCGGTGAATGCCGGGTCGCCCCGCACCCCGTCGATCGCCGCGCTCGTCGACTGGCCGGACGAGCCGAGCGTGCTCACGACCCTCGCCCCGGTGCCTCGAGCCCTCAGCGGGGCCGAGATCGCGTGGATCGCTGCGGGCGGACTCGTGCTCGCCCTGCTCGTCGGCTTCCCGTCAGTGCTGCTCGACTCGGCGACCGAGACCCTGGCCGGTCGGATCGAGAGCCGCCGCGAACGCCGCGGAAAGCCGCCGCGCGAGCCGTGGGACCGT
>CALRZA010000152.1:0-5457 GCA_943372535.1 Auritidibacter sp. Marseille-P8566 | reverse complement strand
ATGACCGCGATGTGACGGCCGTGCCGGTGGGGCGTCAAATCCCTCCGGGCGCACCCTCCGGGCGCACCGCAACAAGCACACCGCACACCTACTCGATGTACAGCTTCCGGATCGGCGAGGTGATCTCCCACTCGATGTCGGTCTCGGGCGTAACACGCACGAGCACGCCGGGGGCGAGTGTCACGACGTCGCCAGTGGCCGTGAACTTCACCGTGCCAGCGCCGCTGAGCACGACGAACGCCTCGTCGAGATCGCTCGAGGAGAACGAGCCCTCGCTCACCTCCCACACCCCGAGAGTCGTGTCGCCGACGGTCGCGACATCCACGTAATGCGACTGCGGGTCGCCTTCGAAGACGTTCGTCAGCTCGTAGACCTCGGTCGCCGGGATGCTCGTCAGGTCGACTGACCCGAATCCGCTCGCGATCACAGGGGTGTCCGACATGGCCGTCTCCATTCCGTTCGGGGTGCGCGGCGCTGCGCATGTGCGATCAGCCTAGGACTGTCGTGACCTCCGCGCAGCGTGGCTGTCGCCCCCGCCCAGTACCGTGGAGCCGTGCCGTCGCTCGAGGAGGTCCGCGCCATCGCCGCGACGCTCCCCGGGAGCGAGGAGCGTGCGATGACGGGCGGGGCCGCGTGGTTCGTGCGCAACAAGATCTACGCGTGGGAGGCCCACCCGTGGCCGAGCACTCCGGAGGAGATGCGGGCGATCATCCTGCGCGAGCCCGTTTTTGTGGTGAAGGTCGGCTCAGAGGACGACAAGCTCGCCTATCGGCAGGGCTGGCCTGACGTGTTCCTGCCCCAGACGACGGCGTGGAGCGAGCCGAAGATCGCGTTCCGGCTCGAGCTCGTCGACCACGACATGCTCGTCGAGCTCGTCACCGAGGGCTGGTACAGCCAGGCGCCGCGGTATCTGAGGCGCGAGTTCGACGAGGGTGGCTAAGCGCTACTTCCGAAGAAACTCCTGAGCCAGTCGCCGAGGAGCGCGGCTGATCCACGCGTCGGTGATGACCTCCTCAAGCAGGTCGGCGGGCACCCGCTCGAGCCAGCCGAGCACGGCGGGATACGTGGCGAAATGCGGGGTGACGAAGAAGGCATCCGGGGCGGCATCCACGAGGGCCAGCCGATCGTCGAGTTCGGCCACCATGAAGCAGAAGGTGGGGTCTGAGTTCGGCGGGAGGCCCAACGCAGCCCAGTCGCTCGCTCGCAGTGGGCGCTCCCAGACGAACGCTTTGTCGCGGATGCGCCAGACCGCGCTTCCGTCGCGCTGTCCCTCGGTCGCCTCGGGAAGGGCGAGGGCGATACGGCGCACGTCGTCAAGGGTGGGCATGGCTCCACCGTGCCACAATGTTCAGCCGAGGCGAGGATCGAGCGCCACGAGACACCCGCACCGAGAGGTCACCACCGCATGCTCCGACTGGCCGCATCCTGGGTCTGGGATTTCTGGATCGTCGACGACGGCGAGCAGTTTCATCTGTTCTATCTGAAAGCGTCCCGCGCTCTGCTCGACCCGAACCGTCGACACTGGCGCGCGACGATCGGCCACGCGACCTCGACCGACCTGAGCACCTGGACGGAGCACGCCGACGCCCTCGTCGCGGATGACGCGCCAGCTGTCGACGACCTCGCCACGTGGACGGGATCGGTGGTGCGCGACGAGACCGGCCGCTGGCGGATGTTCTACACGGCGGTGGACCGAGCCGACTCCGGCCTCCAGCAGCGGATCACGTCGGTCGTCTCCGACGATCTCTTCGTCTGGCACCGTGAGCCCGCCCGGCAGGTTCTCGAGCCGGATGCCCGTTGGTACGAGACCGCGGAAACTCGACAGTGGCCCGACCAGGCCTGGCGTGACCCGTGGGTTTTCGGAGGGCCCGGAGACTGGCACATGCTCATCACCGCCCGAGCCAACCATGGCGATCCCGACAATCGCGGAGTCATCGGGCACGCGACCTCCGCAGACCTGACGACGTGGACCGTTCAGCCGCCGCGCTCGCAGGCCGGCGCGGGCTTCGGACAACTCGAGGTCGTGCAGACCCTCGTCGTCGACGGCACGCCCGTCGGGATCTTCTCGTGCCTCCGCGCCGAGTTGTCGGCGGATCGTCTCGCGTCCGATCCCGTCGGAGGCGTCTGGGCCTTCCCGGCCGACTCGCTGGCGGGACCGTTCGACACCGCTGACGCCTACCGGCTCACCGACGAGCAGCTCTACGTCGGTCGACTGGTGCAGGACCGGGCTGGCCGCTGGCAGTTCCTCGCCTTCCGCAACGATGACGGGGCGGGAGGCTTCGTCGGCGAGATCACCGATCCGCAGCCCGTCGCCTGGGCCGATGGGCGGCTCGTCGTCGCACCCTGATCGGCCACACCGACCGGGGCCCACTGATCGACGCGACCTCAGGGATACGATGACCCCGTGCCCGAACCCTCGCTGCGATCGCTCGCCGAGGTCGAGGCGTGGCTGCGCGGCAAGCCCGGTCTGGACGAGCTGGGGAAGCGGTTCCCGGCGGAGTGGGCCCGGGCCCACCGGCAGTTGCGCGAGGCCAACCAGCGCGGCACGACCGAGCAGCTCGTCGCGTCGCTCTCGCCGAGCACGTCGACGCGCGGTCGCCTGAAGCCCGAGCGCGAGCGCATCTCGGAGCTCGTGCGCACCCAGATGATCGTGCGCACCCTCAAGACCGCCGCCTTGCGCGAGGAGTCGGGAGTCGCCGAGGGCTCGGTGAAGTTCTCGCTGCTCGACGGCTGGATCCTGCAGAAGCTGTTCTTCGCCCGCGACCTCGTGCGCAAGCCGGTGTCCATGCTCGCGTACTCGATCGTGTGGCCCCTCGCGCGGCAGCGGCGGCGGCTCATGCCGCTCGTGCGCCCGCAGGGCATCTACTGCTTCTACTCGAGTGCGCTCATCCGCTCGCTCGCCCGGCTGACGACGGGGCAGTCCGTGCTCGAGATCGCGGCGGGCGACGGCACGCTCTCGCGGTTTCTGCGGGACGCGGGCGTCGACATCCGCGCGACCGACGACCACAGCTGGAGCGCGATCGACTTCACCGGCGTCGAGAAGATGGAGGCCCGGGCCGCCCTGCAGCGCTATCGCCCCGAGGTCGTCGTGTGCTCGTGGCCGCCCGCCGGCAACCCGTTCGAGAAGGCCGTGTTCCAGACCGAGTCGGTGCAGCGCTACATCGTGATCACGAGCGTCAGCCGGGCGAACGCGAGCGACTGGGATGCCTACGCGGCACAGCAGGACTTCACGGTCGCCGAGCATCCCGAACTCTCGCGCCGGGTGCTGCCTCGCGGCTCGAGCACCGTGCTGATCTTCACCCGCCGCTGACACCGGGCCGCTGAGACCGACCCGCCGAGACCCGCCGTTGACGCGAGCTAGCTCTCGGGCACCTCGGTCGGCTCCGGGATGACGCGCAGCCCGGCGGGCGTGTTCGACAACTTCACGAGTTCCTCGACCCACGCACGGTTGAGGCGCGGCTCGCGGTTGCCGAGGAAGTCGAACTGCAGCGGAATCGTCGGGTGGATCCAGATCGAGCTGTGCCCGCTGCCGGAGGCCGCCGAGTAGTCCCAGGAGAACGTGAAGCTCTCGCCGCGGCGCACCTTGGCGAGGATGACGACCTTGAGGTGCGCGAGCACCCGGTCGTCGAAGTCGACCGAGATCGACGGGGTGCCGTAGATGAACTTACCCATTGTCGTTCTCCAGATCATTGTCGATGTCGCGCATGATCGCGTCGACCTCATCGGCTGCCTGCGAGGGGCGGTCGCCCGTCTCGACGAGGCCCTTGATACCGACCTGCGGAAACTCGGGAACCGGAAAGCGCGCCGCCTCATCGGCGGCACTGGGTCCTCCCACGTCGGCGATGTCGAACTGAGCCGACGGGCTGAGCAGGAGGGTGTGGATCGACGTCTCGCCGTTGTCCTCGAGAACGGTGATGTCGACGGTCACGCTGTTCTCGGCATCCGCGACGGCGGTCGTGTAGTCGAGGATCGCCTCGGCGATCGCGTTGCCGGTCACCAGGGATCCGCCACTGAACGTGATGCGCTTCATACTGGGGGAGCCTCCGAGGCTGACCGTGGGCATCCCGAGATGGACCAGCCCAGACGTGCCACCCTACGGAGACGGCGCGACGCGGGATAGGGGTTGACGCGGCCGGATTTGCGGGTCACTCGCGGCGGGCTCGCAACCGTGTGAGGGAGGATGGCAGGGATGTTCACCCCCACCCGGGCCGCCGGCCTCGACGCTCTCGAGCGCTTCGTGCCGCGTGCGGGGCGAGCGTACGCCCGCGATCGCAACCATGACACCGGGGACGATCGTGAGAACGTCTCCGGCCTCTCGCCCTATCTGCGCCACCGGCTCGTGACCGAACGCGAGGTCGTCGCGGCCGTGCTCGCGCGACACCGCCTGGTCGACTGCGAGAAGTTCGTGCAGGAGGTGTTCTGGCGCACCTACTGGAAGGGCTGGCTCGAGCAGAACCCGGAGGTCTGGCGGCGCTACCGTCGCGACGTCGCCGAGTTCGCCCTCGCGGACCCCCCGGCTGGATACGCCGAGGCGATCGCCGGGCGCACCGGCATCGACGCGATGGATGCGTGGGTGCGCGAGCTCGTCGAGACCGGCTACCTCCACAACCACACCCGCATGTGGTTCGCGAGCATCTGGATCTTCACGCTGGGCCTGCCGTGGCAGCTCGGTGCCGACTTCTTCTTCCGTCACCTCCTCGACGGTGATGCCGCCTCCAACACGCTCTCGTGGCGCTGGGTCGCCGGACTCCAGACCGCGGGCAAGACCTACCTCGCGACCGCGGACAACATCTCTCGCTACACCGACGGGCGGTTCGCGCCGACGGGGCTCGCCACCACCGCGCGGGCTCTCGTCGAGGATCCGCTGCCGTCACGGCAGGCGATCCCCGCGCCCGACTCCCCGCCGGTCGGGGAGCGTGTCGGCCTTCTCGTGCACGAGGAGGATCTGGATGCGGCGAGCCTGCGGGGCGATCATCCATGGCTCACGACCGGCCGGATGGTGGCGACCGCCGGATTCGCGGATGCGAGCGACCGCTCGCCGTGGAGCGTCTCGCCCGCCGTGGCCGACTTCACCGCCGCGGCCGCCGCCGACGGTGCGTCGCGAGCTCGGGATGCCGACGGCCGCCCGGCGACGGTGCTGCCCGACGCGCTGCCGTCCTCCGTGCTGGCGTGGGCGGCGGCCGAACGCCTCGACGCAGTCGTGGTGCCCCACGCCCCGGTCGGACCAGTGCAAGAGCGACTGGCGCTGCTGGGCAACGCCCTCGCGTCCGAGGGCGTCACCCTCACGACCGTCAGGCGCGAGTGGGATTCCCTCGCCTGGCCTCACGCGTCGCGCGGGTTCTTCCCGTTCCGCGAGCGCATCCGCTCACTCCTCGATCAGCAGGGCCTCTGACCCCGGCGGCGCACGCCGATCGCGCCTAGGGCACGTCGCGGGCATCCACCGAGAGGCGGTGCACC
>CALRZA010000151.1:0-5484 GCA_943372535.1 Auritidibacter sp. Marseille-P8566 | reverse complement strand
AGGCGGGCTGGTCTGCGTACGCCGCCGTTGGCGTTGGCTGGTTGCTCAGCCGGTGACGGGCGGAAGCAGTTCGCGGGCCTCGTCGATCGGCATGCCGGTGCCGACCAGGACATCGACGACGAGAGGGCGGAGCATGAGCACGAGGGCGGCATCGGTCAGGCTCGCGTGGGGCACGACGTTCTCGGGCTCGAGGCGGCGCGCGAGGTCAGTGAGCAGGGAGCGCGACGCTCCCGCCAGCTGCGGGTCGTCGAGTTCCTCGCCGAGCAGGCGCAAGGCGGTCGAGATCTGCACGAGCACGTCCGCGAGTGCGGGCCGCTCGACGCCGTCGCGCACGAGGAACTCGACGCGGCGCGCGACGGTGCGCAGGTGGCGGGTGGTGAGGTCCGCCGCGTGCAGCACCCGGGCATCCCGGTGCAGGTCGGGCAGGCGCGGGCGCAGGAACGGCGAGATCCGGGCGATCGCGATCGCGCTGTCGAGGGCGGTGCGCCAGGTGTCGACGAGCGGCTGGGTCACCCGCAGGCGCGCGAGACCGAGCTCGCCGGCGCCGGAGTCGGCGTGGCGCAGGGAGTCGATCACGGCGTCGAGGCCCTGGTCGATCGCCGAGAAGAGGGCGCGCCGATCGCGGGCCGCCGCGCGGCGCGGGTCGCGCGGGATCAGCGCCGTCGCCGCGAGGGCGATGAGTCCGCCGATGAGGGCGTCGAGGCTGCGGCCGAAGGGTCCGCCGTCGGGCACCGGAAGGATCAGCACGAGCGCCGACGGCACCGCGGCTGCGACCGCGAAGGAGGGGTTGGATGACACGGCGCGACCGATCACGAAGACCACGAGCAGCACCACGACGAGTTGCCAGAGGCCCTTGCCGAGCACGATCGACAGGCCGTCGGCGAGGGCGACGCCGAGGAGGATGCCGATCACGGTCTCGGCGACCCGACGCGGGCGGGCGTCGCGTGCGAAGCCGAGCGAGTTGATCGTCACCGTGACGGCGAGCACCGGGTACGCGTGCTGGAGGCCGAAGTGCGCGATCGAGTACGACGCGGCGACTGCGGCGACGATCTGGATGATGGCGGGCAGCGACTCCCAGACCCGGCGGATCGCCATCCGCACCTCGAGACGCAGACGCACCTGGCGCTCGAGTCGGCGCAGCGCGCGGGGATTGCGGGGCGGCGTCATGCGCGACCCTCGACGATCATGCGCCGCGGCGGACCGCGCCCAGTCGGGGCAGGCGCGGCACGTTCGCCTCGGCACCGGCATCGGTCGGCACGATCGTCTCCTGCGAGGCGGCGAGTTCGGCATCCGCTGCGCGAACGATCACGGTCGCCGCCGGGTCGACGGAGCGCTTGATGACGGCGAGCGCGATCGGTCCGAGCTCGTAGTGGATGGCGGCCGACGTGACGTGGCCGACCTCCGTGAGCGCCGGCGGAGTCGCGGCGCCAGGCGCGGCTGGGCTGGCTGCGTCGGAGGTGGTGGCGTCGGAAATCGCTGCGGCTGCGGCAGGGGCGGCATCCGCGGAGCGCTCGGGCTTGTCCCAGAGCACAGGGTCGCCGGGGGCGGGCAGCACGCCCTCCGAGCCGTCGAGGTGCAACATCACGAGGCGCCGCGGCGGATGCCCGAGGTTGTGCACCTTGGCGACGGTCTCCTGTCCGCGGTAGCAGCCCTTCGCGAGGTGCACGGCGGAGCGCAGCCAGTCGAGCTCGTGCGGGATCGTCTTGTCGTCGGCCTCGGTCGCGAGCCGGGGGCGCCACGCAGCGATCCGCAAGGCCTCGAGTGCGAGAGTTCCCGCTACGGGGAGGTCGGCAAGAGCCGCCTCGGGAGCGACGAGAATCTCGCGGTAGGTCCAGTCGAGTCCGGGATGCCGCTCCGCCGTCGAGTACTGATGCCCGCCGGCGACGACCGCGCGCCACGGGTCGACCCACACGAGCGGGATGCCGTGGGGCGCCGCGGCGGGGATCGCCAGAGCGGGCGCGGTGGAGTCGGCGGGGCCGGGCAGGGCGGGCGCCGCAGGGCCGGGCAGGGCTGTCGCGGCCGAGTCGGCGGGGCTGGCGTGGTCGGGCGCGACTGAGTCCGCGGGGACAGCAAGCTCGCCGAGCGTGCCGATCGTCACGAAGTCGGCCGAGCGATCGGCGACCTCGACGCGCAACATGAAGCGCATGCGATCGAGCCAGGCGGCGAGGGCGGCGATCTGGGCGGCATCCACGAGCAGCCACGTCGTCTCACCGTCGTCGATCACGCGCATCGCGTGCTGGAGGTGACCATGAGGGTCGAGCAAAAGGGTCTCCGCCGAGTCACCCGGCCGCAGCCCGGTGAGCGCCTGCGAGGTGAGCGAATCGAGCCACGTCAGACGGTCGGGCCCGGTCACGGTGATGACGCCGCGCTCCGCGAGCTCGACGACCGCCGCACCGGCGGCGAGCAGACGCTGCTCCCCCAGCGGGTTGCCGTAGTGCTGGGGCGGCGAGCCGACGGCGCCGGGCCGCGTCGCGAAGTCAGTCAACGCGCACCAGCCGTCCCGACGCGTGAGTCGTGAGCTGCTGCCCGAAGGCGGCGATGTCCCACGCCCAGAGGAGGTCGCTGTCGACGAGACCGTAGAGGCGCGTCGCCGCGGCGTACTCCTTGGCTCCGGCGGTGCGCACGACGGCGTCCGTTCCGAGGTCGATGCGCGGGCCCTTGACCTGGCCGAGGTAGAGCTCGGTCATGCCCGTCGGATGCACGATCGACACCTCGATCTCGAACTCGCCGCCGGGGCGTCGCAGAGTCTCCACGGCATCCGCCGTCGTGAAGGGCTTGACCCCCGCACCCGGCAGCAGTCCGGGCCCGGGGTCGCCGGGCGCCGACGGGCGGGTGAGGCGCCAGTAGCCGGTCTCGGTGACGTGGGGCGCCTGCGAGTCGAGCAGCCACGTGTAGGAGTTGTAGTTGAGGTGCGGCAACCCGTCGTGAGTGAAGGAGACGCGCTGCCCGAACTCGAGGGAGACCGTCTCGCCGTGCCGGTCGTAGTGCACGAGGCCGGTGCCCTCCCACACGCCGAGCAGCCACGAGAGGGGCACGAGCTCGGCGGGGATGTCCGCATCGAGTTCGATCACGGCCGCACTTTCGAAGAAGCGATCAGCGCTGGCCGCGGTAGAGGTTGACGAGCACGACGACCGAGACGAAGCCGATCGAGAGCGTCGCGAGGCCGAGGAGGCCGACGAAGAAGAGCTCAAGGGCGAGAAGCATGGGTCAATCCTAGCCGCTCAGGGGGGTGCGGATGCCGGAGCCCGCCGGGCCGATCCGCGGCGGTTGGCCCCGAGTCACCGGGGCGCGGGCGGGGCGTGCGGGCGAGTAGGCCGCCTACACCAGAGCGAGAACCAGCGTGGCGATCGCGAGGATGAGCATCGATCCCCCGATGCTCGCCATCGCCCGCACGACGAAGCCCTCTTTGCGACGGATGGCGAGCTGGATCACGAACGTGACGATGATCGCGGCCGCGAGCGAGATCGCGATCCACGCGACCTGCTCATCCGCCGGAGACACGACGCCGATGACGACCGCGGCGGCGACCGACCCCAGCCACACCGGGAACACGCTCCAGAACTGCCACGTCATGAGGCAATGCTACCCAGAGCCTCCGCGCAACCGAGCACGACGACGAGGGCTGCGCACGCCGATAGACTGTCCCCACGCAATTTGGAGGACGATTGGCGCAGCTGTTGATCCTGACCTCTGCGGTCGACACTGACGTCCTTCCCGCATTGGGGCTCCTGAGCCACACCACGAAGCAGATCCCCGCCTCGCCTGCTTCGCTCATCTCCGCGCCCACCTGCGACCTGATCTTCGTGGATGCCCGGCAGGATCTCGCGAGCGCCAAGTCGCTGTGCAAGATCCTCACCACCACCGGCGTGACCGTGCCGCTCATCCTGATCCTCACCGAGGGCGGTCTCACGGCGGTCTCGGCCGACTGGGGCGTCGACGACGTCATCCTCTCCAACGCCGGTCCGGCCGAAGCGGATGCCCGCATCCGGCTCGCCCTCGGCCGCCAGGCTCTCGACTCCTCGAGCCATAAGATCCAGGCCTCGGGCGTCGTGATCGACGAGCAGAGCTACTCCGCGAAGGTGCACGGCCGCCCTCTCGACCTCACGTTCAAGGAGTTCGAGCTGCTGCGGTTCCTGGCCACCCACCCCAGCCGCGTGTTCACGCGCGAGCAGCTACTCAGCGAGGTGTGGGGCTACGACTACTTCGGCGGCACCCGCACGGTCGACGTGCATGTGCGGCGCCTCCGAGCCAAGCTCGGCGACCTCGAGTCGCTCATCGGCACCGTTCGCAACGTCGGTTACCGCTTCAACGTCTACGACGACGACCCCGAGCGCGTGCCGGCGCCGGTCGTCGGCTCGTAGGCACAGCCCGGCGCCCGTCGCCGGCTCGTAAGCACAGCCCGGCGCCGGTCGTCGGCTCCTCAGCACAGCACGGCGCCGGTCGTCGGCTCGTAGGCACAGCTCGCGCCGTCGGCAGCGAGGGCACGGCCGGGAGTCAGGTCAGCCGTTCGGGCCCACGGTGTCGCGCACGACCATCGTGAGTTCGAGCGCATCCAGCAGGGCCTGGTTCTCGGGCTGAGTCGGCGGGCACCATCCCGGACCGGGGTTCACGCCGTAGGTCACCCCGTCGATCACGGTCGTCATCAGGGCGTAGACCCCGCCGGTCTCCTCGCCGCACTGCGGACCATCGACCCCGAACGGGTAGTTCGCGTAGGCCATGGCGAGCTCGAAACCGCCCTCGTCGACGCGGTACGCGATCTCGTCGACGACATCCGGGTCGACCGAGTCCGGGGTGAAGGTGAAGACGCAGACATGGAACTCCGCCGTGGAGAGCGCCTCCTCGAGGGCGAGGATCTCGTCTCCGCTCACCAGATCCCACGGCGACGGACACTTCTCGGCGACCGCTCGCGAGACCGTGCTGCCGAAGGTCGTGTACTCGCTGCCATCCCAGCCGACGATCGTGCCCTCGGTGAGCGGGGTGTCCGCGCTTCGCGGTTCCTCGATGCTCGGCGCCGGGGGCAGCAGAAGCGAGCAGCCGCTGAGGGCGACGGTCACGCCGACGGTCACACCCAGGGTGACGATCGCGGCGAGCGGGCGGCGGGGCATCCTCATTCCGCCACCCTACCGACGCGCCCCGCGCGCGCCCAGAGCCCCGAACGCGTGTAACGCACTGTTCACCCTGCGGTGGCAGGATGAACGAATGGATAGCCAGGACAGCCTCGTCGACATCGGCGCCGCAACCGACTCGCTCGACGAGTACGACCTCGACGAGTCGTCGAGTGTGGATGACGGCACGCTCGCCCACGACCGCTACCTCGACCGCGAGCTCAGCTGGCTCTCGTTCAACCAGCGTGTCCTCGAGCTCGCCGAAGACGAGACCCTGCCCCTTCTCGAGCGCGCGAACTTCCTGGCGATCTTCGCGAGCAACCTCGACGAGTTCTTCATGGTGCGGGTCGCCGGACTCAAGCGCCGCATCGCCACCGGC
>CALRZA010000150.1:0-5535 GCA_943372535.1 Auritidibacter sp. Marseille-P8566 | reverse complement strand
GTCACCGGCATCCTGTTGATCGTCCTGCCGATCGCCTTCAACGTCTTCTTCGCCCTGCTCGCCTCGCTGTTCCAGTACCCCCAGATCCTGCGCCAGCCCACCGCGGAGGTGCTCACCGCCTTCCGGGCAGGAGGCTCCCGCCTTCTGACGACCTGGTGGGGGTTCGCCATGACCGCCGTGGTCTTCGCGCCGGTCGCGGTGCTGCTCTCGGGACAGCTTGCGGGGGCGGATGCCACGCTCGTCACCACCGCGACGGTCGTCGGGGTTCTCGCGGCGGCGGTGCAGTTCCTCGGGTTGATCCGCTGGCCGTTCCTCGTGCCGTTCCTCGCCCGCGAAGCCGACGGCGCCTCCGAGGCTCGCGCCGAGGCCATCGACATCGTCTTCCAGTCGTTCAACCGCTACCTCGGTGTCGCCGTGGGGGAGCACCTCGGCTACCTGCTCACCGGCTCGTGGAGCGTCCTGGTCGGAGTCGCCATGATGGCCTCTTCGGCGACCCCGGTGTGGCTCGGAATCGCGGGCGTGGTCGTCGGCGTGGTCCTCGCCCTCTGCTCGTTGGAGTTCGTGGGGCCGTTCGAGCGCGAAGGCTGGAAGCTCGCGGGCGCCGTCGTGCCGTTCGCCTACATCGCGTGGTCGCTGTGGCTCGTGGCGACCGGAGTCGTGCTCGTGCTCTCGTAGCCCCTACGGGACGGTCACAACCCCGCTCACGCTGTCGGTGTTGCCACCGAAGTCCGCCACGATGAGTTCGAGATACAACTCGGTGCCCGAGGCAAGGGTGGCGAAGTCGTACGTGATCGCGTCGAGGTCTGCGTAGAGCCCCGTGTCGCTCGAGAGCAGCCACTCCTCGGTTCCGTCATCGAGCACGTTGAGCACGATCGGCACCAGCAGCCATTCGGGCTGTGGGGTGAACTCGCCGTAGGTGCCGGTCTCCTCGTCGTAGACGTAGAAGATCGAGCTCAGGGTCTCGCCGGTCTCGCTGTCGACGGCGGTCGAGAGCAGCAGCTCTCCGGCCTCCTCGCCGTCGGGCGTGTAGTACGCCAACGGCACGTCGGCGGTGAAGACCCCGCTCTCGTCGCCGAACAGCGACAGGTAGGCGCCTACGGTGTCCACACCGTCGCTGAGTTCGAGCGTGGTGAGGTCGTAGCTGCCGGAGGCGGTCGCGTCGTCGAAGAGGTCGGCGTTCTCCTCGCCGAGGTAGGTGATCGAACCGTCGGCCTCGACGATCCCGTAGCGCAGGTAGGCGTAGGCGAGGTTCTCGGCCGTCGAGGAGTCGAAGGCTCCCGAGATCGTCACGCCGTCTTCGTCGAACTGGATGTCGGCCTCCGCGAGCACCGGACCCTCCTCGATCTCGGCACCCTGCCCGTAGTAGGCGTCGAGGAACTCGATCCACCCGCCGAGGTTGGTGAGGGCGCGATAGTCGTCGTCGAAGTAGTCGGCGGTGGGCGGGAAGTAGATCGACAGACCCGTCGCCCCCTGCGTCGCCTGCCCGTCGACGCGGTCGATCACCACGTCGTTGACGGCGCGCGTGATGTCGTCGGCCGCGTCGGAGGCGAACAGTAGTTGCACGCCGATCTCGGACGTGAAGATCGCCAGATCGGTCATGTAGCTGTCCTGGGTCGGATCCGGGCTCGTGCCGAAGCCGAGCGTGCTCGCGAGGGTGCGGCCGACGGTGGGGCCGACTCCGGCGGCCCGCTCGACGAGCACGTCGGTAAAGGCCGTGAGGGCGGCATCTAACTGTGCCATCTGCGTGAGGTCGATGAGCGAGAGGGTGATCTCGGCGCTCGTGCCCTCATCGTCGGCCTGCGCCTTGAAGCCGTCGATGATCGCCGAACCGAGTTCGTCGACGGTCGCGGTGCCGTCGTCCGTGATCTCCGCGAAGGAGCGGTAGTCCCAACCGTGGCCGGGCTCAAGCTCCTGGGAGGCGAGGAGGCGGTCGGCCACGGGGGCGAGTTCGCTCGCGACCTCGTAGGTCGCCATGAGGCAGGCATCGAAGCCGAGCAGGTCGAGGCGATCGATCCCGGCCGTCGCGAGGCCCTCGTCGATCGCCGCGCGCAGTTCGGCCAGGGTCAGGGTGTCCTGATCGGATGACTCGTCGCCGCCCACGCCGGGCCAGGATGCCCCGTGGTCGGAGATCACCAGGGCGTAGTTGTCTGCCGGGTAGGCCTCGAACCCCTCGGCGATGAACTCGGCGAGCAGGGCCGGATCGCCGGTGTTCACGTCACCGAGATCCTCGAGCTCGGTCGCGCCAGCTTCAACGATCTCCAGCAGTTTCGCGCCGGACCACGCGTCGATGCCGAGCACGTCCTCGTCGGAGTAGTCGCTGGCCCGGTCGACCAGGGCGAGCAGGTTGAGGCCGTCGCGGCCCCCGACTTCGCCGAGCTCCTCGAGGTCCGTCATCATGAACGGCTCGAGGTCGGTGTCGGCGATTGAGTATGTCAGCACGGTCCATGATCCCGGCTGCGCCTCGCCCTCGCGGGCCTCGCTGGGGGCGCCCGCGGAGCATCCGGTGAGCACGAGAAGGCCGGTGATGGACAGAGCGGTAGCAAGGCGTCGGGTGCGCATGCCTCCACGCTACTGGCGCTAGCCTGAGGTGGATGACCACGCCCACGACCGCCCGCGGCTCCGGTGCGTGGGCCCTGATCCTCGCATCCGTGCTGTGGGGAACCACGGGCACCGCGGCCAGTTTTCTGCCCTCCACGGTGAGCCCGCTGGCGATCGGCGCCTCGACGATGACCGTCGGGGGCGCTCTGCTCTTCCTCACGTCGGCTCGGCCGTCGATCGCCGCGATCCGGGAGGCCGCGAGCCGACGCTGGCTACTCATCGGCGCTCTCGGAGTGGTCGTCTACCCGCTCGCCTTCTACGCGTCGATGGACCTCGCGGGGGTGGCGATCGGCAACGTCGTGTCCTTGGGAAGCGGGCCGGTCTTCGCCGCCCTGCTCGAGCGCGTCTTCGAGCGACGGTCCCTGTCGCGGCGTTGGCTGCTGTGCACCGCGGTCGCGATCGTCGGGATCGCCTTGCTCGCCTTCGGAGGCCACGGCTCACCGAACGGGGGCGGTGGCGTGATCCCCGGCATCCTGCTCGGCTTGCTCGCGGGACTGTCGTACGCCCTGTACACGTGGGCGTCGAGCCGGGCCATCGCGACGGGGCAGGCATCCCGCGGGGTCATGGGGGGCATGTTCGGGCTCGGCGCGATCGTTCTGCTGCCGGTGCTCCTCGCGCTCGGAGCCCCATTGCTGCAGTCGGCACAGTCGATCGGCGTGGCCGCCTATCTCGCCCTCGGGCCGATGTTCGTGGCCTACCTCCTGTTCGGAATCGGCATGCGAACGTTGCGCTCGACGACCGCGACGACGATCACCCTGCTCGAGCCGGTGGTGGCGACCCTGCTCGCCGTGACGATCGTGGGGGAGCGCTTGGATGCCCTCGGCTGGGTCGGCCTCGTCCTCATCCTCGCCGCAATAACTGTGCTTGCCTCGGCTCGGCAACCTGAATCGAGCGGCGAGTCGGCCTAGGATCTCTGCATGGCTAGCGACGAGGAAGTTTTCGACGGAGCCTTGTGGGATCCGACGTCGGCGACGGCGGGGCCGCGGCGCTCGACGTTCACGCCGCCGCCCGCCGCCGATCAGGTGAGCCCCGAAACGCCGCCTTCCGAGGTTGCCCCCGGCATGCCGACAGATGCCGAACACGACGACGACGAGCTCGCCAACGCCCTCGCCGCCGATCTCGGTCGTCTGGCGCCCCCGTCGGCCCCCGATCGCGCCCTCTGGGCCACCGAACCGCCGCCTGCCGCGACCCCGGTGGCACCGATGCCGGAGCCGGTGGCCGCCCCCGAGCCGGTCGCGGCGCCCGTCGCCGAGCCTTTCGCGGCGCCAGTTCCTGAGCCGGCGCCGCTTCGCGAGCCGGTTGCCCAGCCTGAGCCGGTCCCGGCGCCCGAGCCGATCGCGGAACCCGCGGCGCCCGCGTGGGCGTCATTGCCGGCCCCGGATCCCGCTCAAGCGGCGCCGACGCCGCAGCGCCCCGTGCGCCGATCGCTGCCCGATTCCGAGCTGGAGTCGATCCTCGAGCAGGCACAAGTGGAGGGCACGCTCGGAGCGCTCGATCAGCTCGAAGCCCAGATGCAGCTGCGCGAGGTCGAAGTGCGGGAGTTCCGCGCCTGGGAGGCGACCATGCTCGCCATGGGCACCCCGGATGCCGTCGAGGCCGTCGAGGCCGCGCGCACCGAATTCGCCGGCGTGCTGCCTCGCTCCACCCCCGCCCGCCACGCCGATGCGCCGGTGAGTGTCGAGACGCCCGCGCCGGAGCCGGCACCCGCTGAGCCCGTGGAGCGCAGCGTCGCCGAGCCGACCGTCGATGCCCCGTCCGGTGCCGAGCCCGTCCTCGCGGAGACCTCAATTGCGGAGCCGGTCCTCGCCGAGCCGGCGATGGACGCGCCAGTGATGTCTAAGCCGGTCATGGCCGAGCCAACTGTGGCGGATCCATCGATGGTCGAGCCCGTGATGGTCGAGCCCGTGATGGTCGAGCCGGCCGTGATCCCGCTGGCCGTGCCCGAGCCGACCGCGGCCGAGCCGACCGCAGCCGAGCCGACCGCAGCCGAGCCAACTGTGGCCGAACCGACTCTGGCCGAGTCCGCCGGCGCCGAACCGACGCAGTCCGAGTTCGAGGCGTTCGCCGAGCCCTCCGTCGTGCCGATCGACGAGACGCCCGAGCCCGCAGTCGCGCCGCCGCCCGTGTCGTGGCAGCCTCCGTTCATCGACGCGCCCGCCCCGACCGGCGCCCCGGTGGCCGACGCCCCGCCCGCGCCCGCGACGCACCCTGTCACCGAGCCCGTGCCGGTGCTGCCCTCCTGGGACATCCCCGCTCCGAGCGAGTCGTGGATGCCCGAGCTCGCCCCCGAGCCGGTCGCGCCGGTCGCCCCGCCCGCACCGGAGACCGACGTCGAGCCCGACCTCGAGCCCGAGCCCCTGCCCGACCCCGAGCTGCGATTCGAGCCGCCCGCCCTGATCGAGCCGCCGCCCTTCGGCGCGCCCCCGGCCTCCCCGGCGCTCGACGAGGTCGTGGAGGCGACGTTGGTCGATGACGAGCCCGTCGAGGCGACGCTGGTCGACGACGAGCCCCTAGCCGTCGATCTCGGCCGCGCGCCCGCGGAGCCCGGGCTCGCCGCCGCGCCCCCGGCGGACTTCAGTTTCGACGACCTCCTCACTGGCGCGGCGACCGCCGAGATCCTCGACGAGGAGGTGCCGTTCCGCTCCGAGCCGACGCCGGCATCCCCGGCCGAGGCGATCTTCGTCGAGCCGCTTCCGGTCACGGCCGACGAGGGTGTGCCGATCGACACCGGTTCGATTCCGGTGATCGACCAGGCGTTCGTCGAAGAAGAGCTCGATGACGACGTCGATGAGACCGACCGAGTCGGCGGCCCCGGGGTGACCGGTCCGATCGTGATCACCGCGGCCGGGGTGGCGACCTCCCCGGTCATGGTCGCGCCGCCGTCGGGTCCGATCCCGACCGTGCGCATCCCCGACGACGAGGTCGTGCTCATCGACA
>CALRZA010000149.1:0-5544 GCA_943372535.1 Auritidibacter sp. Marseille-P8566 | reverse complement strand
CGGCGGCGTAGCCCGCGGCGTGACCGCGCACCGCGGCCCGGTCGCTCTGCGCGTCCGAGGCATCGGTGGCGACCGCCGGGTACGAGACCGGCGAGAAGGCGAACTCAATCGACAAGGTCGTCCGCCTCGTCTTCGCCCTGCATGACCAGGGATCCCTGCGCTGCGAGTTCGCGCATCGCCTTGACGATCGGCGCCTGCGATTCGATGGTCTGGGCCTTGCGCACCTTGCCGACGAGCTCGATCTCGGTGTCGAGGAGCTCCCGGTTGCGCTCGGACATGTTGGCGCGGATGATCTCGACGATCGCCTCGTCGGCACCCTTGATCGCGATCGCGAGCACCGCCGCGTCGACGCCGCGGATGACCTGCTGCACGGCGCGCGCCTCGAGCTTGACGATGTCGGCGAAGCCGAGCATGTGCGAGCGCACCTCCGCGGCGAGCGCGGGATCGAGACCGTCGAGGGCGTCGAGCAGGTCGTGCTCCGCCGAGACGTCGGCCCGGCTGATGATCGCGACGAGCGGCTGCACTCCCCCGGCGACGCCGGCCTGTTCCCGGGTCGCGCTCTTGGTCGAGCTGCGCGAGAGCGACTTGAGGGCTTCGGCCGCGGTCTCGACCGTGGCCAGGTCGGGGGTCTGCATCGACGCGAGGGCCTGGGCGATGCCGGCGCGCTCGTCGAGCTCGAACCCGCCGAAGACGGCGGAGCCCTGGTCGGGGCTCAGGTGCGCGAGCACCATGGCGATGGTCTCGGGCAGTTCGTGCTCGAGCTGGCGGGCGATCGTCGCGGCGTCGCCGCCCTCGAGGAACTCGAAGGGGCTTCCGCCCACGGCCGTCGCGGCGCGGTCGAGAAGACCGGCCGCCTTCTCCGTGCCGAACGAGGCCTCGAGCAGGGATGCCGCCGCGTCACGTCCGCCGCGCGCCGGCGATCCGCCCTTGCGGGTGCGGGCGTGGAACTCCGCGATGGCGGCATCCGCCACCGCGGGGTCGACCGAGCGCAGGCGCATGATCTCCGCCGCCAGCTCCTCGACCTCGTGCTCGTTGAACTGACGCATGACCTCGGCAGCGCGCTCCTGCGACATCGTCATGATGACGAGGGCGGCCTTCTCCACTCCGGTCATGCCGCTCATGCGCGGGTCCGGTCTTCCATCAGGCCGCGGAGGTACTCGGCGGTGCGCTCCGGGCTCACAGCGGCCAGGTTGTCGATCTCGAACTTCATGCGGTCGATGCCGGCGGTGCCCTCGTCATCGGGCGTCGGCAGCGAGCCGTCGTTGCCCGAGGGCAGGGAGGCCGGAGCGGCCGGGGCGGGCGCGATCGGCAGGTTGGTGGCGGCGACCTCGAGCGCGGTGGCCTCGAGCGACTCGCGGGAGGCCGCGAGCTCGCCGATGTCGGGGCCATCGCCCTTCTTGCGCTTCTTGCCCCGGAAAGCGCTCAGCAGGATCACGAGGATCAGCGCGGCCCCGACGAAGGGCACGGCCGTCGTGATGATCTTGACGATGTTGTTCTCCTGCTCCTGGGCGCGGGCCTCGGCGAGAGCCTCGGCGGCGACGGTGGCGTCGGGAGCGGTGAAGGAGACGAGCTCGACCTGCACGGCGTCGCCGCGCGTCTCGTCGATGCCCGCGGCGGCGGCCACGAGACCCTCGAGAGTGGCGGCATCCATCGTCGTGACGACGTCGGCGTTGACGGCGACCGAGATCGTCTGACGTTCGATCTCGCCGGCCGGGATGTTCGTGGTCTCGGTGACCTTGTTGATCGCGTTGTTTCGGGTGGTCGACTCCGACGTGTAGGTGCCGTCGCCGCCCGCGGTGCCGGTGGGCACGGCGATGTTGTCGGGGCCGAGCACGCCGGCCGCGCCACCACCGGTGCCGGTGTAGTTCTGGGTGTCGGTCGCCTCGCTCAGCGCGGGGTCGCCCTCGGGGGTCGTGAAGCTCTCCTCGACGCGCTGGGCGGAGGCCAGGCTCATGTCGGCCGCGACGACGACGGTGGCGTTGCCGACGCCGACGACCTGATCGAGCATCGCCTGCACGGCGCCGCGCACGCGGTCCTCGTAGGTCGAGGCCTGCTGGTCGCTGGATCCGGTCGCCCCGACCCCGACCGCACTGAGCACGGTGCCGTCGGCGGAGACGACCGCGACGTTCTCGGGCGTGAGGCCGTCGACGGAGGCGGCGGTGAGGTGGGTGATCGCCTGCACCTGCTCGCTCGAGAGGTTCACGCCGCGCTCGGTCTCGATGAAGACGGAGGCGGTCGGGTCGTTCTTCTCCGAGACGAAGACGCTGTCCTCGGGGATCGCCAGTCGCACGGATGCCTGGCTCACGCCATCCAGCGCCCCGATCGTCGCGGCGAGCTCGCCCTCGATCGCGCGCTTGTACGTGACCGACTGCTGGAACTCGGAGGTCGTGACGCCCATGCTGTCGAGCAGCGAGTAGCCGCCCGACTCGAGGCTCGGCAGGCCGGCGGCGGCCGCCTGAAGGCGGGCGCTGTTGACGTCGGCCTCGGGCACCATGATCGTCGAGCCGCCGTCGGTGAGCTGGTACGAGACGCCGTCCGCGTCGAGCTGGTCGACGATCGCGCTCGCGTCGGTGGCGCTGAGTCCGCTGAACAGCGGCGCGTAGGTCGAGCGCGTGAACCACGCGCCGAGCGCGACGGAGCCGACGACGAGCACGGCGACGCCGATGAGCGCGAGAGTGCGCTGGGCGACGGTGAACTCGCGCAGCGCGTGGGTGATGCGGCCGAAGGCCGACGTGACAGAACTGGGCATTAGGCCTGCATCCTCATGATCTCGTTGAAGGCGTCGACGCCCTTGTTGCGCACCGCGGCCACGACCTCGAGGGTCACCTGAGCGCGGGAGGCGGCCAGGGTGGCGCGGTGGATGTCGGTCAGGTCACCGGTCACGGCCTTGACCGCGAGCGAGTCGGCCTCGGCCTGCTGCGCCTGCATGGTGCCGACGGCATCCGTGAGCACCGAGCTGAAGTCGGCGCCGCTCGTGCTGGCGACGCTCGTGGGCGGGGCGAGGTAGCCGGTGGGCGCGACGGCCTGAACGGCGGAGATGGCGGTGGGCATCAGCGGTTTCCGATCTGGATCGCGGCGGAGTACATGTCGCGCGCGCGGTCGACGACCGCGGCGTTGGCCTCGTAGCCGCGCTGAGCCATGATGAGGTAGCCCATCTGCGAGGCGAGGTCGATATCGGGGTAGCGCACGTAGCCCTCGGCGTCGGCGAGCGGGTGGTTCGGCTCGTAGGTGAGACGCCCCTCCTCGCTGCCGTACTCGATGCCGGTCACGTAGACCCCCGAGGTGCCCTCGCCGGCCTGCGCCGCGACGTAACGCGCCTGGAAGGCGGCCTCATCCGTCGGGCGCACCGTGTTGACGTTGGCGATGTTGTCCGAGACGGCGTCGAGCCACTTGCGGTGCACGGTGAGAGCGGATCCGGCGATCCCGATCGCATCAAACATCAGTTCATCCTCAGAGCGGCGCGCGTGCGCGCGAAGGTGGAATCGGCGGCGTTCGCAGCGAACTGGAATCGCAGAACGGTGTCGATGTTGGAGAGGGTCTCGGTGTCGAGGTTGACGTTGTTGCCGTTGAGCTGAGTCGGCTCGAGCGAGCGCTCGGTCGTGGCGCGCACGTTTCCGTTGCCCTGGGCGACCGAGGCGGCGAGCGCATCCTCGAAGGTCACCCGCTGGGCGAGATAGCCGGCGGTGTTGACGTTGGCGATGTTGTTCGCGATCGCGCGCTGACGCGCCGCAAGACCGTCCATCGCGCTGGTGAGCGCGTTGAGGGTGACCGTGTTGAACACTGCGGACCTGTTTTTCCGTACGGGAGACAGTACGGCCGATCCGTGGCCTGAGGGTGAGCAATCCGTGCTCAAGGAGAGCTATCGACCGATGCGCCCGGTCGGTTAGCAGAACGGGGGAAAGTTCCCCGGAGATCAGCCCTCGAGGTCGAGGTAGATCGCGGCGGCCGGCTCCTGGATCGCGCTGGCGGCCTTGGTGGCTCCGAGCTGGTCGCCGACGATCCGCTGCTTCTCGGCGAGCCGAGCCAGCGCCGCGCGCTGCGCGTCGATCAGGCGCACCACGGTGCTCGCGAACTCGGGCGGCAGCGGCCCGACGGTCGGAGGCGACCAGTCGGCCGACACCAGTCGGCCATCGAGCGAGTCGTCATCGGACTCCAACCGGGCCAGGTCATCCTCGAGCTCGCGGATCACCACGGCCCAGGCGCGAAACTGCGCTTCGTAGTCAGGCATATCCCAGCACGCCCTCAGGGCGGGACGCGGTGCCGGCGGCCTCCGCGGCCACGAGGGCGGCCGCCTCGTGCCAGGTCTGGCGCAGGGGTTCCATCAGGGCGATGACCTCCCGCGTGCGGTTGATGTCGCGGTCGATGTTGGCGCTGATGAGCTTCGTCGACGAGAACAGGTAGATCGAGAGCAGATCCTGGCCGCCGTCCCAGCGCTCGACATCCAGCGTGCCGGTGAGCTCGGCGATGATCGCCTGGGCGTGCAGCAGGTGGGGCGAGGCCCGGGTGAAGTCCTGCTCGAGCTGAGCGGCCTCGGCGTGCTGCAGGTCGAGCAGAAGACGGTCGAAGAGCATCGTGAGCAGTCGGCTCGGGCTCGCGGAGAGGATCGCGTCACGGTTGTAGAGCGTGCGCGCGGTGCGCGGATCCATCTGCATCGTCATGATGTGGTCCCCGAGGTCGGCAGTGCGGCCACCTGAGCGGAAAGCCAACTGGATTGGGCGTTGAGGTTGGAGAGTTGAGTCTCGAGAGCGGCGTACACGCGCTCGAGGGTCACCCGGCGGGCGTTGAGGCGGTCATCCCACGAGGCGATCTGGTCGTTCGTGCTGCGGATCGAGCTCTGCTGCCCGGTGATGAGGTTCGAGATCGAGCCGCCGAACTTGTCGGAGGCGGCCTTGCCCGCGGCTTCGACCCGGCTCGCGATCGTGCGCATCATGTCGGTAGTGGCCTCGGGGTCGGCCGCGTACGCCGCCGAGAACTTCGCCTCGTCGAAGGTGATCGATCCGTCCTTGGTGAGCGTCATGCCGATCTCGCTCGGCGACCGTCCCCCGACCGGCGCGGTGGCAGCGGTGAGAAGGCGGGCATTCACTTCACGCACGGTCGCGTTGCCGACGAACACGCCCGCCGTCGTCGCGCCGCCGCTCGACGAGCCGGGGGTGACCGCGCTGCGGGCGTCGATGAACGAGAGGGATGCCTTGATCGAGTCGACGAGACCCGAGGCGACCTTGCTCACCGCGGTCGTATCGCGGGCGACCGTGATGGAGGCGGGGGTGAGCTCGACGGCGGAGACCGTCACGCTGACTCCCGGCAGCAGATCGCTGAAGGTGTTGGTGGCGCTCGTGATGACCTGCTCGGCCGGCGTGCCCGCCCACAGGGTGACTGAGGCGTCGGACGCGCTCGTGACCGTGGCGGAGCCGGGCAGGGCCAGGAGGTCGGGCGCCGTCATGGCGGTGACCTCGGCCTCGGTGCCGCGATAGATCGAGAACGCGGCATCCGCCCCGGTCTCGGTCGAGGTGAGCTGCAGGCGATAGAGCGGGTCGCCGGATCCGG